>JBBSNE010000027.1:0-14016 GCA_038232815.1 Euzebyales bacterium
GCGGGCGTTTGCGTGGTCGGGGGTCCGCCAACTCGACGCGGTGACCCGCGAGACGCTGAAGCGGGCGTGGACCGCCGGGCTGGGACCGGCCGACCTGGACGCCCCGCTGACCGTCGATGTCGACTCAAGCATCTGTCAGGCCTACGGGCCGGACAAGCAGGGCTGTGCGTTCGGCTACACCAAAGTGCGGGGCTACCATCCGCTGATCGCCACGGTCGCTGCGACCGGCGAGGTGGCCCACACCCGCATGCGTGGCGGCAACGCCGGGACGGCCCGCGGCGCGGGAACGTTTGTGGCCGAGACGATCAGCCGGGTCCGCAACGCCGGCGCCACCGGGGCGTTGACGTTGCGGGCAGACTCGGCATTCTACGGCCACAAGGTGCTGTGGGCCTGCCGCAACGCCGACGTCAGGTTCTCGGTGACGATCCGCAGCAACGCCAGGCTCCACAAGGCGATCGCAGCGATCGAGGAGGACGCGTGGACACCGATCCCCTACTGGATCGATGGTGGCGCCGATGTCGCTGAGGTCGACTACACCTGCTTCAACGGCAAACAGGCCATGGACGTCCGCCTGATCGTCCGCAGGGTGCGGCCCACCCCCGGCTCCCAGCTCGCTCTCGACGTGACCTTTGACTACCACGCCATGGTCACCGACCGCACCGATGACACCCTAAAACTGGAGGCTGACCACCGTGCCCACGCCGAAGTCGAACTGGTCATTCGTGACCTCAAAGACGGCCCGCTGGCCCACTGCCCATCAGGGGTGTTCTGTGCCAACGCCGCCTGGGTCACCCTGGCCGCCCTGGCCCACAACCTGGGCTGCTGGACCCTGAACTCCGCCGGGTCTGACTTCGACAACGCCACCGTCGGCAGTCTCCGTCGCAAGCTGATCGCGATGCCCGCCCGACTCGTCGCCTCTGGACGCAGACGATGGCTGCGCGCCCCGACCAACTGGCCGTGGAAAGACCGGCTCACAGCCGCGCTGGCCAGGATCGCGGCGATCCCCGCACCCACCTGACCTCACCCTCAGCCCGCCCATCCGCCACGACCCCACCGTCTGTTCCACCGGAACCCCGCCCGGCCAACGCCGCCTGCCACAAACCCGCCCGGCACCGCCCAACAACCACCCCCGCAGCCAAACCGGCGACCACCCCGCACCGCACCGTCACAGCCCCCTGACAGATCCCCGCTCGGTGGATCCAGGCTAAGGCCTAGTCGCATCGATACCGAGATCCGACGCCGACTGGCTCACCGCACAGGATCCGAACGACTTGCGTTGTCGACCAGGTGGCCGATGATCCGGCTCCACAGTTGCGGAGGCAGGTCGTGGGCCAGATCCGGGATGATCACCAGTTCGGCACCAGGGACAGCAGCGGCCGTGCGATGGGCGTTTTCCACCGGCAACGCCTTGTCCAGCGCACCGTGCAAGACCATGACCGGCATCCGCAACCCACCAAGGGTCGCGGCCCGCGACGCCGCGTCGTGGACGGCGCCTGCCTGACGTTCCGCGCCGTCCGGATACGTCGAGCGTTCCATGGCGTGTCGGATCTCGCGGCGAACCCGGTCACGGTCGAAGTACTGCGGGGTCGACATCGCCTCGATCTCACGCAGACGGTGGTCGATCCTGCCGTCTGTGTCGTTGGGGGCATGGTCGGGTCTGGGGTCGTGGTAGTCGGTGGGCTCCACCAGATCCTCGCCGCTAAGCCCAGACATCATCGAGACCAGGCTGAGTACCCGCTCGGGATGGTTGATCGCCATGAGTTGTGCGATGTAACCGCCGATTGATACACCCGCGACGTGGGCGGCCGACACACCCAGCGCATCCAGCAGGCCAACGGTGTCGGCCGCCATGTCGTCCAAGGTGTAGGCGGGGCGCAGGCCCTTGGACCGCACGGAGGGGACATGGGGTACGCCGCGATTCTCAAACTTCGTCGACAGCCCCGTGTCCCGGTTATCGAACCGGATCACCATAAAGCCGTGCGACGCCAGTTTGCGGCAGAAGTCCTCAGGCCAAAACAGCATCTGCGCACCCCAGCCGCAGATCAGCACGAATGCCGGCGCATCGTCGTCACCGAAGGTCTGGTACTCGATGTTGATCCCGTTGGCCATCGCCTCGACCATGCGATCATCTCCTTCGTGGTTGGCTCGCCCTGACGCGGGTCAGCAGAATACCATTCTAGTGATTCGTGAGCGCAGGTTTAGGACGGCCCTTGACAAATAGGAGCGAGGTCGGCACAGTCCAGCAGAATGTGAGTCTCCACAGCAGAACCAGTGACCTGAGCTAGTGAGGAGAACGGAATGGCGGCCGACCCCAACCCGAAGCGTCTTCTGGATGAGTTGATCAACCGCCGGGAGGTGTTGAAACGCCTCGGCTGGGCGGGGGCTGTCTGGACCGTCCCGCCCGCTTTGCTGGCTGCCTGCAGTCCGGCCACCGAACCTGTCACAGAGCGCTCCGCCAGTCCCACACCGGGGCCCAGCGCGACCGCTGTTCCCACGGCATCTCCAAGCCCCTCAGCAGTGGCTACGGGGACGCCCACGGCGGGCGGTGACTTCGTCATGGCAGTCAACATCGAGGTGCCGCAGTTCGACCCCCACAATCAGCAGTCCTTGGCGATGCTGCAGACCTATGAGGCGCCCCTGCGACGGACGCTTGAGTACGGCGAGCAGGTGCCGAACCTGGCCGAGTCCGTCGACGTGTCACCGGATGGCCTGGAGTACACGCTGCATCTGCGTTCCGACGTGACCTTTCACGACGGCACACCGTTTGATGCCGAGGCCTACGTCTTTGCGTTGGAGCGCACCGCCTATGAGGACAACCCGAACCACGTGGGAGGACCATTTCAGTTCTGGGACGCCTTTGCCGGCGGGTTCCCCGGCAAGGTGACGGCGATCGAGGCGGTCGATCCGATGACCGTCCGGTTGGAGTTGAGCGAACCCATCATCGATTTCATGTTCGTCCTGGCGGATGCCTACCCGATGGCTGCCATCAACCCGGCGGTCATCGAGGCCGACCCGGCAAACTTCGGTCAGACTCCGGAGGGTGCAGGAACCGGACCGTTCAAGTTCGAGGAACGGGTGGCCGGCGACCGTGTCACGCTGACCCGCCACGATGGGTATTGGCAGCAGGACAAGCCATACCTCGACAGCTGGACCTTGCGGGTCATGCCCGATCCCGGAGCGCGGGTGTTGGCCCTGCAAAGCGGCGAGGTCCACCTGTTCGACGTCTCCGGACCCGAGATCGCACAACTACAGGACAACCCTGATGTCAAGTTGTTCACGGTCCCACCGATCTTCGGGAACTATCTCGGTTTTGACCACAACGACGAGATCGTCGGGCAGCGTGAAGTGCGCCAGGCAATAAGCCACGCACTGGACCTCGACGCGATCGTCGGTGAACTGTCGCCCTTCGCGCAGGTGACGCCGACCTTCGGTCTGTTCCCGGGGTTCCCGGGCTTCCGCGACGACCTGGCCTGGTATCCCCATGACCCAGAGGCTGCCCGGCAGCTTCTGGCCGATGCCGGCTATCCCGATGGCATCGATTTGACGATGTCGTTCTCCACTCCGCCGATCGGTCTGAACACCCTCTTGCTCAGCCAGGCGCTGCAGGGTCAACTGGCGGAAGCGGGGATCCGAATCGAGCTGCAACAGATTGATCCGCCGACGTTCTTCCAGTCCTCCTTCGGTCCTCCGGGTCGTACCGAGTACCCCTACCAGGTGGCCATCAACCTCGTGGGAAGCGACGGCAACGCCTTTGCGATGCTGCAGCAGTGGACCTACAGCGCAAACTACGCGGGATACAACCCCGCCTATCTGGAACTCTTCGGCCAGGTCGCCCAAGAGGTCGATGACGAGGCCCGTCAGAAGCTGTACGGCGACCTGCAACAGATGTTGTACGACGATGTCGCTTTTGTGCCATTGGCCCACACCGAGGTCGTGCGTGCCGCGGCGGCGAACGTGCGGGGATTGGAGACCGCGGCGTACTACTTCACCGACGTGTGGTTCGACGACGCGTGATACCAAGAACGCACCCGCAACGGATCGGAAGTTAATGTTCCGCTTCAGCGTTGAACGCTTGATCAGCGGGATGGTGACCGCGCTGATCGTCCTGACCGCCACGTTCTTCATCATCCGTTTGATCCCCGGCGATCCGGCGTCGGCCATGGCGGCCCCGGATGCGACGCCGGCCGAGTTGGACCGCATCCGTGAGTACCTGGGATTGGATGCGTCGTTGTGGCAGCAGTACCTGTTGTACCTCCAACGGTTGCTGCAGTTGGACTTCGGCATCTCGGTCCGCACCAACCAGCCGGTGTTTTCCGACCTGCTCGAACGCGTTCCCGCAAGCGTGGAGTTGGCCGTGGCCGCGTTCTCCCTTGAGGTCCTGATCGCACTGCCGATCGGGGTCATCGCCGCGGTCAAACGGGCGTCGCCGTTCGATCACGCGTCGCGGTTGGCCTCATCGATCGGTGTCGGGGTTCCGGTCTTCTGGCTGGGCCTGATGTTCCTGTGGCTCTTCGCCTACCGGCTCAACTGGTTTCCACTCGGCGGCCGGTTGGAATTCGGCTCTGATCTGCGCCATGTCACCGGCTTCGTGGTCATCGATGCGATCCTGGCCGGACGTCTCGACCTTGTCCGCGACGCGCTGGCCCACTTGGTCCTGCCCGCCGTCGCCCTGGCCCTGCCATCCATCGCGTTTTGGGCTCGGTTGATGCGAGGAAGCCTGCTGGAGGTGTTCAGCGAGGACTACGTGCGTACGGCGCGGGCGAAGGGGTTGTCCCGGTCGAAGGTGGTCCTCAAACACGGGGTTCGCAACTCGCTGAACCCGGTGATCACCGCGCTCGGCCTTGATCTCGTCGCGCTGCTGTCAGCGGCGATCTTCGTCGAAACCATCTTCTCCTGGCCGGGCATCGGCAACTACATCTTCATCTCTTTGCAGTCACGCGATTATCCGGTGGTGCAGGGTGCGGTGATCCTGATCACCCTGCTCTACGTGATCGCCAACACCGTCGTCGACGTCGCCCAGGCCAAGCTCGACCCGCGCGTTCTGGCCTCGGTACAAGGGGGTGCCACGTGAGCCAGGAGGTCAGCCAGCCCACACCTCCGGCGCTGGAGGACCTGACCTCTGTTCCACCGGTGACACGCCGCCGTGGCAGAAGTCTGGTCGTCAAGGAACTGAAGATGGTGCTGCGTCACTCACGCAGCGTCCAGATCGGGTTGGGCATCGTCTTGCTGTTGTTCCTCGCCGGGCTGTTGGCACCTGTGCTGACCCCGTACTCGCCGATCAAGATCGACCTGCTCAACACCTTGCGCCCGCCATCATGGTCTCACCCCATGGGCACCGACGAACTGGGACGCGACCAATTGACCAGGCTGCTGTACGGGGCGCGGATATCCATGGTCATGGGTCTGCTGTCGGTGGCCATCGCCTCGATACTCGGCGCCTTTCTCGGGTTGGTGGCGGGGTATGCCGGCGGCATGCTCGACAACCTCATCATGCGGGCCATGGATGCCCTTTTGGCCTTCCCGGGGCTGCTGCTGGCGCTGCTGATCATCTCGGCACTGGGCCCCGGCCTGACGAAGATCCTGATCGCCTTCGGAATCGGTGGCGTCCCCTTCTACGCCCGTTTGTTGCGCTCGATGGTGCTGTCGATCCGGGAACGGGAATACGTCGAAGCTGCACATGCACTTGGCGCGTCCCGCATGCGGGTGATGCTGCGACACGTGTTGCCCAACTCGATCTCACCCCTGATCATCGCCAGCTCCCTGGCAATGGGCCTGGCCATCGTCGGGCTTGCCGGCTTGGGTTTTCTCGGTCTGGGCGCACAACCTCCGACCCCGGAATGGGGTGCGATGCTCAGCGGCAGCCAAGCGCGGTTCTTCACCGCGCCGTGGCTGTTGTTCACGCCAGGGGCGGTGATCCTGGCGGCGGTTGTGGGTTACACCCTGCTCGGTGACGGGTTGAGAGATGCACTTGACCCCCGTTTGCGTCAGTCACAGTGAGCCGCGGCCGATGACAGCGCTGTTGCAGGTCGAAGACCTCAGGACCTGGTTTTACACCAAGGGCGGGACCGCACGGGCTGTCGATGGTGTCAACTTCGAGGTACAGCTTGGCCGGACCTTGTGCGTCGTCGGTGAATCCGGCTGTGGCAAGAGCGTTACGGGTCTGTCGGTCATGGGATTGATCGACCCCCCCGGTCGGATCGAGGACGGCAGCCGGATCGTGTTTGAAGGTCGCGACCTGGTCGGGATGCCCGAACGCGAGCTGCGGGCGATCCGGGGCGCGGACATCGCCATGATCTTCCAAGAGCCGATGAGCGCCCTCAACCCGGTCTACACCATCGGCTACCAGATCATCGAAGCCGTACAGGCGCATCGTCGTGTGAAGGATCACGTGGCCAGGGAGCGGGCGGTGGAGTTGCTCGGACTGGTCGGCATCCCGTCACCGGAGAGCCGGGTCGATGCCTTCCCTCATGAACTCTCTGGTGGCATGCGTCAACGGGTGATGATCGCGATCGCGCTGGCTTGTGAGCCGAAACTCTTGATTGCCGACGAGCCGACCACGGCGCTTGACGTAACCATCCAGGCTCAGATCCTCGCCTTACTGCGGGACCTGCGTGAACGCCTGAACATGTCGGTCGTCCTGATCACGCATGACTTGGGCGTCGTCGCGCAAGTAGCCCACGACGTAGTGGTGATGTATGCCGGCCAGGTGGTGGAGAGCGGACCCGTGGCAGAGGTGTTCGAGCACCCCCAGCACCCCTACACCGAGGCGCTGCTCCGCTCGATACCTGTTTTGGGTATGACGCAGGCTGAGACGTTGCAGGTCGTCCAGGGCACTGTACCGAGCCCGTTGCATTGGCCGGGCGGCTGCCGCTTCGCCCCGCGTTGTGAGTATGCCTTCCAGCGCTGTATCGACGAAGCGCCGCCGCTGCTTCCCGTCGGCAGCCAGTGCTCGGCCTGTTGGCTGTGCGAGGACGGCGCACGCGATTCGCTTCGCCCGCAGGTGCGGTCGTGACCGGTAGCGTCGCTGGGCAACCCATCCTGCACGCTCGGGGTCTGAAGAAGTACTTCCCTATCCGGCAGGGCTTCCTGGCCCGAACGGTCGCACAGGTTCGAGCGGTCGACGGCGTGGATCTGGATGTCATGCCCGGAGAGACCGTGGGACTCGTGGGCGAGTCGGGCTGTGGAAAGTCCACGCTGGGCCGGACCCTGCTGCGCCTGCTCGAGCCCACGGCGGGTGAGATCAGCTTTGAAGGGCGGGATTTGTTGAGCCTGGGATCCTCCGCGCTGAAGCGCACGCGCCAGGACATGCAGTTCATCTTCCAGGATCCGGTCGGCTCGCTGGACCCTAGGTTGAGCGTGCGCCAGATCGTTGGCGAGGGACTGGTGATTCATGGCGTGTCGTCATGGCGCGAGCGCGACGAGCGGGTCATGGAGATGCTCTACCGCGTAGGACTGGACGAGAGCGCCCTGGACCGCTTCCCACACGAGTTCTCCGGTGGGCAACGCCAGCGGATCGGGATCGCCCGTTCATTGGTGCTGCGACCCCGTTTCCTGGTGGCTGACGAGCCCGTGTCAGCCCTGGATGTGTCCATCCAGTCCCAAGTGCTCAATCTGCTCTTGGAGTTGAAACGGGAACTGGGGTTGACCTATCTGTTCATCGCGCACAATCTGGCCGTCGTCGGATACATATCGGACCGTATCGCGGTCATGTATCTGGGCAAGATCGTGGAGTCGGCGCCCTCACGTGAGCTGTACGAGCAGCCGTTGCACCCCTACACCATGGCGCTGCTGTCGGCCATACCCGAACCGGTGCCACACCAGATACAGCAGGCCGTCGTGCTGCAGGGCGAGCTGCCCAGCCCGTCCGATCCGCCCTCGGGCTGCCGGTTTCGAACCCGATGCCCCCTGGCCCAAGACATCTGCGCCGAACAGGAGCCTGCGCTGGTCGAGCATTCGAGTGGACACACGGTGGCATGCCACTTCGCGGGAACCCCCCTCCCAACGGGCGCTTCGCGGCCCCTGGGCTAGTACCAACCAGAGATATCAGGAGATGATGATGATGGCCGATCCGACGCCACTGGAGGGCTTGCTGCCGAGCGGGTCGGCCTACAGGCTGGGCGTGCCGAAGCGTTGGAACGACACGTTGGTGTTGCTTGCACGGCCCATCCCCCAGGACCCAGCGGCGCCGGGCTGGGGACCGGACGCCGGTCTGGTTGCGGCCCTGCTGGATGCGGGCTACGCCGTCGCCAGCTCGATCAACAACGTATTTTGGCCTCTGGAACGGTCATTCGCCGACCACGAGCCGCTGCTGGAAGCGTTCCATGAACGGGTCGGACGTTCTGGACGGATCATCCCGGTGGGCACGTCCATCGGTGGGATCATGACCGCAGGACTGGTCCAGATCGCCCCGGAGCGGTTCGCAGGGGCCCTGCCACTATGCGGCAACCTGTCAGGGGCGGTCGCCACCCACAACCGTGAGCTCGACATCGCATTTGTGGTGCGGACCCTGCTCGCCGACGGCTCACCGCTGGAGCTGGTGCGAATCGCCGACCCCGACGCAAACCTGCAACTGGCCCGGTCGATCCTGGCCGACGCGCAGGCCGTCCCCGCCGGCCGGGCGCGGCTGGGACTGGCGGCGGCGATGGGCAACATCCCCGGCTGGCACGATCCCACCACGCCCGAACCTGCGGCCGATGACTTCACAACACGGCAGCGTTATCAGTACGACTGGTATGAGGAAGTGTGTTTCCTGGTCTTCTTCTGGGCCCGCCAGCAGGTCGAGCAGCAGGCGGGAGGCAACCCGTCGTGGAATACCGAGGTGGACTACCGTGATCTGCTGGAGAGGTCGATCAATCGTGACACCGTCGTCGCGTTGTACGACGATGCCGGGATCGATCTGGACGGTGACCTGCAGACCCTCGCTGACGCCACGCGCGTTGCAGCCGACCCCGACGCTGTCGCCTACTTGGAGCGTCACATCGTCTTCGACGGGCAACTCAGCGGCGTGCCGGTACTGACCATGCACTCCGACGGTGACGGTTTGGTCATACCGGACAACGAGCACGCCTACGCCGATGTCGTCGCCTGGGCCGGTCACTCAGACCTGCTGCGCCAACTCACCGTCCACCGGGGCGGCCACTGCACCTTCACGGTGGCCGAAACAATGGTTGCCCTCGATGTACTCGAGCAGCGCATCGACTCGGGGCGCTGGCCCGACGTGTCCCCTGACGCCCTCAATGCGGCGACTGACGCAATGCCGGCGCCACTGCGTATGACCCGCACAGGCGAGGCGATGGCGTCGGCATTCTTCGACTTCGAACCGCCGCCGCCCACCCGGGCCTATGACATACGGGCGATGCGGTCGTGACCGACGACGGCGACGTGCAGTCGCGACGGGATCACGACGCCCGTGCGGTGGCGGTGGAGATCTCCAACGCGGGACGTTGGGGCCCCGACGACGAGTTGGGGACGCTGAACCACATCACCGCGGCAAAGCGTGTGCAGGCGGCGGGACTGGTGCGTCGCGGCATCGTGGTGTCGCTGTCCCACCCGCTGACCGCAGCCCCCGACAGGGGCCACGAGCACCACATCCAGCGGCGCATGCTCTACAACCGCACCACCGACCCGGTCACGGGCACCCCCCCAGCGGCCAGTGATCATTTCGGTATGGAGGTCCATCAACCAGGTGTGACCCACCTCGACTGCGTCAGCCACATCGGCAGTGTGGACGGTGGTGCCTACAACGGCCGTTGCTTCGAGGCGATTGCTGAGGAGGAAGGCCTTGCGTTCGGTTCCATCTTCGCCCAACGCGACGGCATCGTCAGTCGGGGGATCCTGCTGGACATCGCCGCTGCAACCGACGTGCCGTGGCTGGAGCCTTCCCACGAGATCACCCCCGATGACCTTGATGCGGCACAGCAACATGCCGGTGTCACGGTCAGCAGCGGCGATGTCGTGGTCGTCCGCACGGGGATCGACGCGCGTGAGGCCGCCCTGGGCCCTGAACCACTGGTCTGTGGACCTGGGCCTGCAGCGGCCCGATGGATGCACCAGCACGACGTGGCGGTCTACACCGGTGATGCCCCCGACCACATCACCACCGCCGCCGCCCGCATCCTGGGCCGGCTGCCACCTGATGCGCCCGGCCAGGTCGAGCCCGGTGCGTTCCCCCTGCCGTTTCATCAGTTGGTGATCCCCGAGATGGGCCTGGTGCTGCTTGATCACGCCCGTATCGAGGAGTTGGCCAGGACCTGTCAGGAGTTGTCGTGCTATGAGTTCCTGTTCGTCGCGGCACCCCTGGTGATGCCGGGCGGTACCGGGTCGCCGGTCAATCCACTGGCGATATTTTGACCATGGCCGATCATCCCTGGAGCGGGCGCTGGCGGGGGCGCTGGATCTGGGACCGCGAGCCCGCGGAGGCCTACTGGTGGCGACCCACCGAAGCAGAGGGTCACCTGGTGTATCTCCGCCGCGCGTTCGACGTGGCCACCATCGACCGTCCCGTGCCCACGCGTGTCACCTGTGACTCGCGGTATGAGCTGTTCGTCAACGGCACCCTGATCGGCCGGGGACCCGTCCGCGGCGAGCCGGAGTTCCTGGGGTGGGACGACTACGACCTGGCGCCACACCTGCGGTCAGGACGTAACGTGGTCACCGTGCTGTGCCGGTACTACGGGGTGCCGGGCCCATGGTGGGTGCCGGCCGCGCCCCTGGGCACGCTGGGTCGGGGGTCGTTTTGCTTTGAGACCGCAGCAGGCAGCAGCGTCGACGTGGTCAGCGACAGCAGGTGGCGAGCGGTGCCGGCACCCTGGTCGTTGGGTGGCCAGGGTGGCATGCACTCCTTTGCCGCCGAGGTCGTCGACGGCCGCGATGCACCGGAGGGGATCCATGATCCCGATGCCGATGAGACCGCCTGGGGCCGCGCGGCCATACTCAGTGGGCGCGGACACGGCACCGTGTTGGACCGGCCGCCGGCCGCCCCCTACATGAGTCCGCTGCGACGCCCGATCCCGCAGCTGCGATCGGTCATGCACCAGCCGCGGCGCACCGGTGACCGGCGACGGGTGCGCACAGATCTCGGTGATGACCCCTGCGCGTCCTGGTCACACCTGGAGCTTGCGGCCGACGGTGATCGAGACGTGGTCGTGTGGGACCTCGAGGCCCTGTGTCTGGGCCATGTCGAACTGCGGGCGCACGGCGACGTCGGTGCGGGTGTGGTCATCGACGTGGTCGGGGGTGAGGACCTGCGCGACGACGGCCTGCCCGAGACCAGCCCACGCGATTGGGCGGCACGCTATGTCACCGGGGGCCAGGCGGCCGAGCAGGTCCGTTTCTTCGACCCCGTCGGCCTGCGGTATCTCGCCACCCACCAACCCCGGGGGGTCGAGGTCGAGGTGATGGTGGAGGAGACGCACTATCCGCGAACCGCAGGCGCCGCGTTTGACTGTGACGACCCGCGCTACACCGCGTTGTGGCAGGCCGGCGTAAGGACGGTCGACGTCTGCTCGACCGATGCCTTCCTCGACTGTCCAGGGCGTGAGCAGCGGGCCTGGGTGTCGGATTCCTATCCGCAGATCCTGGTGTCGCTGGTGACCAATCCCGACCAGCGACTGGTGCGCCATCATCTCGCGCTGACCGCACGCAGCCGGATGCCGAGCGGTCTGTTGGCCGGAGCGGCCGGCTGCGACTTCGGCCACATCGGCTTCACCATGCCGGAGTACTCGCTGCACTGGATCCGCGCCCTGGCGGCCTACTGGCAGTACTCGGGGGACGAGGCCGTCGTGCGTGACCACCTTCCGGTTGCCGAGGGGATCATCGAGCGTTACGAGCAGCAACGGGGGTCCAGTGGCCTGCTGGAAGACTTTCCCGGATGGGTCTTCATCGACTGGGCGCAAGTCGACCGGGACCGCATCACCGGCGTGCACGACGGGTTGTACGTCGCGGCGCTGGGCGCATACAGCCAACTGCCGGGTGCCTCAGACGTCACCGCGCTGGTCGCGCGGACCGCCACGGCCTTCGAGGTGTTGTGGGACGAGCAGCGCCGAATATACGTCGATGCCATGGGGGCGGGGGGCCGCAGTCGGCGCATCAGCCAGCACACCAACGCCGCGGCGCTGCTGGCCGGCATCGTCCCGTCCCACCGTGTCCCAGACGTCATCCAGCGCATCACCGACCCCGCCTCGGTCATGGGGGGTCGACTGGTCGTCACGCCGACATCGGCTGACGTGCGTGACCCCGACCGCGCACACGAACTTATCCCGGTCTTTCAGTTCCAGCCTCCGGAGGACTTCGATGCCGAATGCGACGTGGTCGCGGCACAGCCGTGGTTCTGCCGCTTCCTGCATGAGGCCTTGTTCGCCCACGGGCGCCAGGACCTGGTGCTGGCCAACCTGTTGCGCTGGAAACTGGTGCCGGGCAACGGTACCGTCCAAGAGTTCTGGGATGCCGCCCCTGGTCGTTCGAGCCGATGCCATGGCTGGTCGACCAGCCCCACCTTCGACCTGATCAGCTACATCGTCGGTATCCGCCCCTCAGCGCCGGGCTGGAGCAGCGCCGTCATCGATCCCCACCTCGGCACCCTGACCCGTGCGACCAGCCGGGTGCCCACGCCCCTGGGCTGGCTGTCGGTCGATGTCACCGCCCAGCACATCGACGTCGACGTACCGACCGGCATGATCGTCACTATGGGGATACACGAGCTGGCGCAGGGCCGGCACCGGGTCCCCCGACAGGACCTGTCATGACGCGGGTCATCACCGCTGACCAGGTCGACGTGGTGCTGGACGCGGACGCCGATGTTGGCGAGGGGCCGGTGTGGGATGTGTCGACCGAGGAACTGCTGTGGGTCGACATCCCGCGTCATCTGCTGCACCGGCTGCATCCCGCCAGCGGTCGGTGTCGGACCCGTGACGTCGGACAGCCGCTTGGCGCGGTCGCCGTGCGGGATGCCGGCGGGGTCGTGCTGGCCGTGCGGGACGGGTTCGCGTTGGTCGACGCCGACGGTGACGCCGTCGAGCTGGTCGGTGAGGTTGAGAAGCCCCTGACCGGCAACCGCATGAACGACGGCAAATGCGACACCTCGGGACGCTTTTGGGCCGGAACGATGGCCACCGACATGACGCCCGGCGCCGGTGCGTTGTACCGGTTGGACTGCGACCAGACGGTCACCAAGGTGGTCGACGCGACTTCGGTCGCAAACGGCCTGGCGTGGGCCTTGGATGATCGCACCATGTACTTCGTCGACAGTGGCGTCGGCGGCGTCGATGCCTTCGACTACACCCCCGGCAGCGGGTCGGTGACGAATCGGCGACGAATCATCGATGTGGCACCACAGGACGGATTGCCCGACGGGATGACCATCGATGCGGAGGGGTTGTTGTGGATCGCGTTGTGGGACGGCTGGGGTGTGCGGCGCTACACACCGGACGGCATCCTTGACACCGTCATCGAAGTGCCGACCGCACAGATCACCAGTTGCACCTTCGGTGGGACGGACCTGAACGAGTTGTACATCACCTCCGCAGCGGCTGGTCTGTCGGACCGCCAACGGGCCACGCAGCCGCACGCGGGCGCCGTTTTTCGGGCTTGCCCTGGCATCCCCGGCCTGCCGCCGCAGCGGTTCGGAGGCTGACACGTGAGCGAGGTGCTCGTAGAACTGTTGCGGGGCTCCTTGGTCGACGCGGTCCACCGCGGAGACCTTGCGGTGGTGGACTCCTTCGGGAGGCTGCTGGCGGCGGTGGGAGACCCGGACCGCGTGGCCTACATGCGATCGTCGGCCAAGCCGTTTCAATCCATGCCAACGGTCTATGGCGGGGCGGCGGCGCGTTGGAGCCTTGAGCCCGAGGACCTTGCGATCCTGTGTGGTTCCCACAACGGCGAGCCGGTCCACGTCGCCCGGGTCAGGGCCTTGCTGGCCAAAATCGGCCGTGAGGTCGATGACCTGGCCTGCGGCGTGCACCCGCCGCTCTATGAGGCCGCCGCCGCGGCGCTGGTCCGGCAGGGCCTCCTGCCCACACC
>JBBSNE010000028.1:0-13891 GCA_038232815.1 Euzebyales bacterium
AAGTGAGTGAACGAGATGGCCGAACAGTTTGACGTTGTTGTCCTTGGCGGCGGCACCGGTGGCTATTCCTGCGCCCTGCGGGCCGCGGGACTTGGCCTGTCGGTGGGTCTGGTCGAGAAAGCCAAGGTGGGTGGCACCTGTCTGCACTGGGGGTGCATCCCGACCAAGGCGTTCCTGCACGCCGCTGAGGTTGCTGAACATGCCAAGCACGGCCCTGACATGGGGATCAAATCCGGCTTCGACGGCGTCGACATCGCCAAGGTCATCGGTTACAAGAACGGCATCGTCGATGCGAACTGGAAAGGTCTGCAGGCCACGATGAAGGCCAAGGGCATCAAGACGTTCAACGGCAAGGGCACGATGACCGGCCCCAACACCCTCACCGTCGACACCGAGGACGGCGAGCAGGAACTGGAGGCGACCAAGGCCATGGTCCTTGCCACCGGATCCGCCCCGAAGGTCTTGCCGATCACCGAGGTGGACGGCGAACTTGTCATCACCTCGGATGAGGCGATGTACATGGAACGGATGCCCAAACGGCCGATCGTGCTGGGTGCCTCCGCTGTCGGGGTGGAGTTCGCCACCGTCTGGAACGGCTACGGCGCCGATGAGGTCACGATCATCGAAGCACTGGACGCGGTGGTCCCACGCGAGGACATCGACACCCAAAAGACGTTGGCACGGGAGTTGAAGAAGGCCGGCATCACCGCAATCACCGGCGAATCGGTGGAAGACGTCAAGACCGGGGACGGCACGGTGACGGTCACCACCGACAAGGGCACCACGGTGGAGGGTGACCTGCTGATGGTCGCCATCGGCCGGGGGCCGGTCACCGACAACATGGGCATGGACGCCGCCGGGGTGACGCTGGACCGGGGCTTCATCACCGTGGACGAGTACTGCCGCACGGGGGTCACCTTCGGCGACGGCGGGGTGGTCTATGCCATCGGTGATGTCATCCCGACCCTGGGTCTGGCCCACGCCTCGTTCATGGAGGGCATGCAGGTCGCCGAACAGGTCGCCGGAAAGCCGGTCACACCAATCGATTACCGGGGCGTCCCGAAGGTGTACTACTGCACCCCCGAGATCGGCGCGGTCGGCTGGAACGAACAGGAACTCAAGGAGGAGGGCATCGAGTATGAGGCCAAGAAGTTCCCCTTCAGCCACAACGCCCGGGCGATGATGCAGGGCGGGGCCGGTCACGTGAAGGTGCTGGCCGAAAAAGGCGGTGGCAAGGTGCTCGGCGTCCACATCGTCGGGCTGCACGCCACCGACCTGATCGCCGAGGGTCAACTGATCTACAACTGGGAGGCTCTGCCCACCGACGTGGCTGAGTTCATCCACCCCCACCCGACGCTGTCGGAGGCCATCGGGGAGGCCCACATGGCATTGGCCGGCAAGGCCCTGCACGGCTGATGGCCACGCCCCCGGCGACCTACGACGACCTGTCCGCGGTCTACATCAACTGCAGTCTGAAAACCGATCCGTCGGAGTCACACACCCAAGAGTTGATGGACCGCTCGATCGCCATCATGGAGGGCGTCGGGGTCGGCGTCACCACGGTGCATGCGATGGCCCACGACATCGCCACCGGTGTGTACCCCGACATGACCGAACACGGGGCCGACCGTGACGACTGGCCCGCCATTCAGGACCAGGTGATGGACGCCGACATCCTGGTGCTCGGTACCCCGCTGTGGTTGGGTGACAAATCATCGGTCTGCGCCCGGGTGATCGAGCGGCTGTACGGGTTCTCCGGCGAACTGAACGAACGGGGCCAATATGCCTACTACGGTCGGGTCGGCGGATGCCTGGTCACGGGCAACGAAGACGGGGTCAAACACGTGGCGATGAACGTCTTGTACTCCCTGCAGCACCTGGGTTACACGATCCCACCGCAGGCCGACGCGGGTTGGATCGGTGAGGTCGGGCCGGGTCCCAGCTACGGGGACGACCCTGAGGAGGGGAATGTACCGGTCGGTTTCGACAACGACTTCACCAACCGCAACACCACGTTTGCGGCATGGAACCTGCTGCACATGGCCCGCATGCTGCGAGATGCAGATGGCATCCCGGCGTACGGCAACCAACGTCCACGCTGGGCCGACGGTGAACGCTTCGGTTATCCCGACAACCCCGAGTACCGCTGAAGTATCTTCCACAAGATTCAGTCACCACAAGCGAAGGCATGCCAATGGCCACCGATGTCAAACTCCCTGAACTGGGAGAGTCCGTAACCGAGGGAACCATCACCGCCTGGATGGTGGAGGTGGGCGACACCGTCGAGACCGACCAGCCGCTGTTCGAGCTGTCCAGCGACAAGATCGACACCGAGGTCCCCTCCCCCGCCGCCGGGACGGTGACCGAGATCCTGGTCGAGGTCGATGAGACCGTCGAAGTCGGCACAGTGGTGGCGCGCATCGGCGACAGCGAGGACGCGCCAGCTGATGACGAAGGGGCGGACGACTCGGGATCCGGTGACACAACTGAGGACGAACCGGTCTCAGACGACGAGGCTCTGGAGGCGACCCAGGCCAGTGGCGAGGAACAGGCAGAGGCCGAGGCAGCGTCGGCCAGCGACAGCCGAGCCGACAGCAACGAATCCGGGGGTGAGACATCGGACAGCGACACATCGGACAGCGACACATCAGAGGGGGGCGGCGGGGGCGACGCCATCGACGTCACCTTGCCCGAACTGGGCGAGTCGGTCACCGAGGGCACGGTCACCGCGTGGTTGGTGGAGGTCGGCGACGAGGTCACCACCGACCAGCCGCTGTTCGAGCTGTCCAGTGACAAGATCGACACAGAGGTTCCCTCCCCCGGGGCCGGGACGATCAACGAGATCCTGGTCCAGGTCGACGAAACCGTCGAGGTCGGCACGGTCGTGGCCCGGATCGGCGGCTCGGGGTCCGGCTCCGGTTCGTCTGATGACGCCGCGGAGACCGAGGAGGAACCTGCAGACAGTTCGGCTTCTTCGAGCACCGCCGGGGATTACGAGCAGGTCCCCGACGACGTCAAGGATGACGGACCGCCGTCTGACCCCGATGGGGCTCCGTCGACCCCAGCCGGATCCGACGCGCTGGCATCGCCCTTGGTGCGCCGTCTGGCCCGGGAGAACGACGTGGACCTGGACTCGGTGTCCGGCTCGGGCGAAGGCGGGCGGATCACCCGGGAGGACATCGGGGCAGCGGCCCAGGGGGACACACAGCCCAAGGGCCAGGAGAAAGCCGAGGGGGATGGCAAACCGGGAACCGATCAGCAGACCTCCTCTGCGTCCAAGTCTGGTGGCCGCGAGCCGGCCCGGGAACCTGGTGATCGTGAACGGGTCGAAGACCTGTCGCGTATCCGTCAGCGCATTGCCGCCAAGATGAACGAGTCCCAGCGCGAGGCAGCCCAGCTGACCACGGTCCAAGAGGCCGACGTCACCGCCTTGATGACCGCCAGGGGCCAATACAAAGACGAGTTCAAGAAACGCGAGGGGGCGTCGTTGTCGCCCTTCGCCATGGTGGCCCGGGCGGCCCTGATGGCCATCCGCAACCATTCCATGGTCAACGCCTACGCCGACTGGGAACACGGCAAGCTGTATCAACGCGATTACGTCAATCTGGGCATCGCCGTTGACACGCCGAAGGGACTGCTGGTTCCCAACGTCAAGGGGGCCGACGGACTGACCGTCGCCGGTCTTGCCCGAGGGATCGCCGAAGCGGCGCAGAAGGCCCGCGGGGAAAGCGGCGCCAAACTGGACTTCGCCGACATCGAGGGAGGCACCTTCACGCTGACCAACACGGGCAGCGTGGGTGTCTTGATCGACACACCGATCTTGAACTACCCCGAGGTGGCGATCCTTGGCGTCGGAGCGATCAAGAAGCGTCCCGCTGTGGTCGAGGCGCCCGACGGCAGCGAGGCGATCGCGATCCGCAGCATGCTGTATCTGTCCTTGACCTATGACCACCGCCTGCTGGACGGCGCCGATGCCGCCCGGTTCGTCACCGAGGTCAAAGAGATTCTTGAGACTACGGACTGGGATCAGGAGATCGGCTAGTTTGACGTAGTCCACCACTTAGTCCACTATGGGTTGATGGATGTCGGCGTACACGAAGCGAAAACCCACTTCTCGAAGTTGCTGCGGCGAGTGGCCTTTGGAGAGGAAATCACCATCCGCAAGGGGGGACGGCCGGTCGCGCGGCTGGTTCCGATTGAGCAAAAACCACGCCGGGAGTTTGGGCGTGATCGGGGGTTGTTCAAGGTCCCCGACGACTTCGATGCACCACTACCTCCGGAACTGCAGCAGTATTTCGAATAGATGCGGCTTTTGCTCGATACCCACGTATGGCTATGGCTGCAGATCTCGCCCGAGCGTCTTGGAAGCGTCCTTGAGGTAGTTGAAGACACCGACAACGAACTGTTTCTTTCAGCCGCCAGTTCCTGGGAGATCGCCATCAAATGGAGCAGCGGCAAGCTTCAACTGCCCGCTCCGCCCCAGGATTACATCCCTGACAGAATGGCCCACAGTGGCGTGCGGGGGTTGGCGGTCCAGCACGCCCACGCCGTGGCCGTGGCGAGCCTCCCCATGCACCACCAAGACCCATTCGACCGCATACTTCTTGTCCAAGCCTCTGCCGAGCATGCACGGCTGGTCACTGCCGACGATGCCCTTCTCGCCTATGACGTGGACATCCTGCACTTTTGAGTAAGGACCGAATGAGCTTCATCACGCCCCGTACGCCGCCGGGCACCATGGAACTGCTGCCCCGACGGCAGATCGCGTTTCAGCGCATGGTGTCATCGATTCGCGACGCCTACGAGCGCTTCGGTTTCCTGCCGATTGAAACACCGGCATTCGAAGTGGCCGACGTGCTGCTGGGCAAGTCCGGAGGGGACACCGAAAAGCAGGTCTACTTCGTGCAGTCGAGCGGGGCCCGGGAGCAGGGCAACGATCCAGATCTGGCACTGCGGTTCGATCTGACCGTGCCGCTGGCGCGGTATGTCGCCGAACACGAACACGAGTTGGCGTTTCCGTTCCGCCGCTATCAGATCCAGCGGGTGTACCGGGGTGAGCGGGCGCAGAAGGGCCGCTATCGCGAGTTCGTCCAATGCGACATCGACGTCATTGGCCGGGATAGCTTGGCGGTGGACTACGACGCAGAGATTCCCGCCCTGATCCACTCGGTGTTCACCGATCTGGCTGTGGGTCCGTTCCAGATCCACGTCAACAACCGCAAGGTCCTGCGCGGGTTCTTCGCGAGTCTTGGTATCGACGACGGCGGACAGGCGGCGGTGCTGCGCACTGTCGACAAACTGGACAGGTTGCCGGTCGAGAAGGTCCGAGCGCTGTTGACGGCTGAAGACATCGGTCTGTCTCCACAAACGGCTGACCGCGTGCTTGATTTCGTTGGCTACAGTGCCGACGCGACAGCGACTCTGTCCTACCTACACGAGTTGGACATCAAGCATCCTGTCTTTGAGGAGGGCTTGCAAGATCTTCGGGTCGTGACAGAAGGGCTGGCCGCCTATGGGATTCCCGAATCGGAGTGGCGGATCAATCTGGCCATCGCCCGCGGTCTGGACTACTACACCGGGACCGTCTATGAGACCTTCCTGACCGATCACCCAGACATCGGGGCAGTGTGCTCGGGGGGGCGCTATGACGACCTGGCGGGGATGTACACCAAATCAACCCTCCCCGGCGTTGGTATCTCCATCGGGCTGACGCGGCTGTTCTACGTTCTGGAGCAGGCGGGCATCGTCACCGACGGTCCCTCGACGGTCCAGGTGATGGTCGCGATGGTCGATCCTGATCTGAAAGCCGAGTACCTGCGGATCGGCCAGGACCTGCGCAGCGCCGACATCAACACCGAGATCCACCTGTCGCCCGTCAAACTGGGCAAACAACTGGGCTACGCCGACAAGATCGGAGCGGCCTACACGGTCATCATGGGCTCTCGCGAACACGCGGATGACAAGGTCACGGTCAAGAACATGGGCACGGGCGATCAGACCACGGTGCCCCAAAACGGCCTCATCGAGCACTTTCGCACCGCGTTCGCGCCGTAGCTGTCCCCCCGCCCCGTAGGGGTGCCGGTCGCACCTGTGCGCGAATAGGCTCCGGGATCGCCCGGCGGGCCGCTGGCGCTGGAGAGTATGTGCGCTTTGGCCACAACAAGAGGCGTAATTGCACATCGGGTCTGAGCCACGGCGCCGGGGCTGAGACGTGGCGCTGCGCGCCCGGGGGGCGCTCGCCAATGTGCCGTTCGCCTCGTAGTTGGGCCGGCGTGCACATCAGGGCTCGCGCGCGTAGATCGCGGGGACTCCCAGTACTTGCAGATAGTCGCTATCAGTAGATAGTCTCAATCTCATGTTTGATCTTCGGCAGCGCAATCGGCTGACTCTGATGCGGCGAGTACAGGCCACGGCCGTGAACTCATTCACCCGCCTTGGCTATCAAGCCGTGACCGTCGAGCAGATCGCCGCGGCGGCCGATGTGTCGCCGGTCTCGGTGTATCGCTGGTTCGGATCCAAAGCCGGACTGGTCCTGTGGGACGACTACGACTCCGCGTTGCTGGCACAGGTGTCACAACAGCTCACCACTCACCCACCGCTGGTTGCCATCGAACTCGCCGTCGCGACGGAACTGGACCGCATCTACGACGCTGACCGATCACTTGTTTTGGACCGAACCCGCCTGGTCTATGCCGAGCCGGAACTGCGGGCCGCCTCGATGGCGGACGGCGAGGCCATGGCCAGGGCGCTCGCCCAATTGATCGGCGACGCCGACCCTGACATCGATTCGTTGCACTGCCTGGTTCTGGGTCGCACGGCGGTCGCGGTGTTGACCAGCGCCGTGGAACGCTGGCAACACCTTGATGGCGCCGTGCCACTTGCCCAGATCATGCATCAGGCGTTTGAGGTGTTGGACGTGGCATCGTGAGCCTCCATCCGCCGCCGTCAGCCGGCCGCGACGTTGCTCATGCACTCGCCGTGCACGACCTCGAATTTCGGTATCCGAAGGCACCGCAGCCGACGATCGATGGCATCAGCTTTGCCGTTGACCGTGGCGAGGTGTTTGGCCTGTTGGGCCCAAGCGGGGCGGGAAAGAGCACGTTGCAACGCATCCTGGTCGGCCTGCTGACGGACTGGTCGGGGCGTGTCGACGTGCTCGGCCGTCCGGCACAGGCGTGGGATGGCCGCCTGTATGACCGCATCGGGGTCTCCTTCGAACTGCCCGTCGGTTACGCCAGGCTGACCGCTCGAGAGGACCTTCAGCACTTCGCACACCTCCACCCCGGTCGCCGCTGCCGCAGCATTGAGGACCTGTCGGAAGGACTGGGGCTGATCGAGGACATCGATCGTCCGCTGGAAACCTTCTCCAAGGGCATGCGGGTTCGGGTGAACATTGCCCGGGCGCTGCTACACCAGCCCGAGCTGGTGTTCTTGGACGAACCGACCAGCGGTTTGGATCCGGTGAACACCAAGCGGGTCAGGGACCTGATCGCCGCTGAGCAAAACGCGGGCCACACCGTGGTGATCATGACCCACGACATGGCCACGGCCACCGCCGTGTGTGATCGCGTGGCTTTTGTGGTCGACGGACGGATCGCCGCCTGTGACAAACCCCGAACGCTGCAGTTACAGCACGGCACGAGGGAGGTTGTCGTGAACTTCCGCAAGGATGGGTCAGCGCGAACCGTGACCATACCAATCGGCGACCATCATGCCCTGAGCCACCTGCTGAGCACCGCCGATGTGGACACGGTGCACAGTACCGAGGCGAACTTGGACGAGGTGTTCTTGGCCGTCACCGGCCGGTCGTTGTGACCTCAGTGACGCGGCCTCTCAGTGCGAACCGACGACGATTGATTCGGCATCTCTTCCAGCACGAACTGCGGCTGCTGCGGCGTCACGGGGTGCTGATCGCAACAGCGGTGATCACCGTCCTGTGGGGAGTGGTCGTGCTCGGCGTCGACCCTCGCCTGCGCCCAACCCTGCTCGGATGGGTCTTGTTGTTTGATCTGAGCGGGCTTGGACTGTTCTTCGTGCCGGCTCTGATTGTCGTGGAACGGTCCCAGGGAATTGCCGCAGCCCGACAGTTGACGGCGGTTTCGCCGCACCGGCTATTGGCAGTCCGAATCACGACGATGGTGTGGTTGTCCGTAGTGGCGGCGGTTGCCCTGGCGGTGCCGTCGGCTGTCCTGGCCGAAAGACCACAGTCGATACCTGTCGTGGTGCTGGGAGTCGGCTTGTTGTGTGGCCTGTTCTCGCTGGCGGCCGTAGTCGTGCTGGGACAGGCCGAGACGGTGACAGACTTTTTGCCGCGGGTACCGCTGCTGGCCATCCCCCTGCTGGTGCCCGCAATCGTGGCAGGCGCTGGGGTGTCCGATAACCCGCTGTTGCACCTGTCCCCGGTCACGGGTGGGTTGAAGTTGTTGCAGGGTGACTGGTCATGGGCGGCCTTGGGATGGCTGGTGACGTGGACCGTCCTTGCGTGGCCGCTGGCGGCGCGCACCACCCACGTCAGATCGTCGGTGGTCACGCCCGTCGTCGCCAGGCGCGCTGTCATCCCCATCAGTGGTCCGTTTGTGGTGATGCGGTCCTATGCCAGAGCGGACATGCGTACCCTGGCCGGCGACCGGTTGCTGCTGATGGTGCTGGCGGGTGTACCAATTCTTGCCGTCGGGGCGCGGGTGTTCGCGACGTTCAAAAGCGCCTGGATTGACCGCCGGTATGGCCTGGACATGACCCCCTGGCTGCCGCTGGTGTGGGCCTTCGTCTTGGTCGTCCACACACCCATCATGATCGGTGGCATCGTCGGACTGCTGTTGCTGGAGGACGCTGACGCCGGATTGCTGCCGGCCGTCGCCTGCACCCCCGCCGGCCGACGTAGCCTGCTGACCTACCGGCTTGGCGTCTGTGTGGCCCTGTCGGCCACAACCGTGGTCGTGGCGGTCCCCGTCGCGGGCGCGGTGCATCCAGCCGGCTGGGCCGGGGTGGCGTTGACCGCCGTAGCGACCGCCGCGGTCTCAATCGTGCCAGCGCTGCTGTTGGCCACGGTCGCAAGCGACCGGCTGCAGGGCATGGCCGTGTTCAAGACGATGAGCCTGCCTTGGTATGCCCCTCTGGCGCTGTGGGGAATGCATGGGGCAGCGGGTTTGCCCCTGTGGCTGATACCCACCGCCTGGCCGGTCGGCGCATGGTGGTCCCACGGGTTGGCGGCTGCGCTTTGGATGACGGCCGGGGCGGTAGCGATGGCGGGGCTGTGGGGCACCTGGTTGGTCCAGCGCTGGCTGACCCAGTCACGGTGATGGCGGGCTGCTGGCACAGTGGGTCGCATGGCCGACCGGATGCACAGCACCGTGATGTACACGGTGTGGGCGGGCGAGGTCGAATACAGGCAGGCCCTGGCCTGGCAGGACTACTTGGTGACCGCCCGCCAGGCTGACCAGATCGATGATGTGTTGTTGGTACTCACCCATCCTCCGGTCTATACAGCCGGCCGCCATGCGGACCTGGCTATCAACTTGACCGGCTCACGACCAGACATCCCGGTGATCCGCATCGACCGGGGCGGGGATGTGACCTACCACGGCCCGGGCCAGGTGGTGGCCTATCCGATCATGCGCCTGGCCCGACGCGGCGCGGCCAAGGCCTATGTCGCCGCCTTGGAGCAAGCACTGATCGACACGGCGGGAAGCTTCGGGGTGGTCGCCGACCGCCGACCGGGCTATCCGGGGGTGTGGGTCGCTGGGCGCGACAAGTTGGCCGCCATCGGCGTACGGATCACCAACGGCGTCACCAAGCACGGCGTGGCGTTCAACGTGGACCCGCCGCTGGAGGACTATGGCGGCATCATCGCGTGTGGCGTCCCCGACGCAGGTGTGACCTCCCTGACCCAACAGGGTGTCACTGCTTCGGTAGAGGATGTCAGGACACGTCTGACCGCCGCGCTGGTCCAGACGCTGGATCGGATGCCCCAGCCGTCACAGCCAACGGACCTGGGCTTGACCAGGGCGCCCCCCGTCCCCGCAGCTAGCGACATGGCGTGCATCCAGTGGCCCAGGTGAGGCCGCGGATCGGTGGACAACGCTCGTACACTGAAAACTGTCGTGACCACGCTTGACACCTCCCCTGCTGCCGCCTCCTCCATACCGACCGGTGCGCGCCGTCTGACCGTCGTCGGCGCCCCCTCCATAGCCCAGCGCAAGCCGGACTGGATGAAACGCCACATCCCCTTGGCGGGGCCTAACTACCGCGAGTTGAAGAAGACGATGCGGGGCGCCGAACTGCACACCGTTTGCGAGGAAGCCGCGTGCCCCAACATCCACCAGTGCTGGGAGCAACGCGAGGCCTCGTTTTTGATCGGCGGTGAGGATTGCACCCGCCGTTGCGGCTTTTGTCAGATCGCCACCGGTAAGCCCAAGGACTACGACACCCAGGAACCACGCCGGGTGGCCCAGGTCGTGGCCGACATGTCCCTGCACTTCGCGGTGGTCACCGGGGTTGCCAGGGACGACTTGCCCGATGGCGGCGCCTGGTTGTACGCCGAAACCGCCCGGCAGATCCACGACCTGGTGCCCGGCTGCGGAGTGGAGTTGCTGATTCCCGACTTCTCCGGGTCACAAGAAAGTCTGCGTGAGGTGTTGAGCGCCGAACCCGAGGTCTTGGCCCACAACCTTGAGACCGTCCGTCGTGTCTTTCGCCACACCCGGCCCGCATTCCGCTACGACCGCTCGTTGGAAGTCCTGTCGCGCACCCGCGACTGGGCCCCCTCCATCGCACGTAAGTCAAACCTGATCCTGGGCATGGGTGAGACCGAGGACGAGGTCTATGAGGCCATGGACGATTTGGCTGACGCTGGTTGCCAGATTCTGACCATCGGTCAGTACTTACAGCCCACGCACAACCATTTGGCCCTGCAGCGTTACGCCGCGCCCGATGAATACGACCGCTATCGCGAGTACGGCCGACAAGTCGGATTCGACCACGTGGAAGCGGGCCCGTTGGTCCGATCCTCGTTCATGGCCGGCGAGCAGGCCATCAACGCCGGGGCCTGGACCCGACCAGCCTGACCGGCCTCGCTTGAACGAATGCCGGCAATAGGCGTGCGAACATTGCCGCCGATGACCTCCCCGCCACTCGTTTTAGCCCAAACTTCGCCTCCAGTCGTGCCATCGGGGGCCGGCACGGGTGTGAACGTCGAGCAGGTCTTGCAGTCCTGTCCAAAAGACGGAAGCGGGACATTCTGCCGCTGGGTCTTGGAGCGGACGGGCAACCAAACCCTGGCCAGTCTGCTGGGCGAGGTTCTGCCCGTCCTGATCACGATCATCCTGATCTTCCTGGCCGCGGCACTGCTGACCAAGATCGTGCGGCGCCTGATCACTCGCACGGTCACGCGGACCGCGTCGAAGAGCCGGGGCGCCGTCAAGGCACTGTCCCGCCGTGCCCCGGCCATCCAGACGTCAGTGCCTGTCGAAGAACGCGCCGCCGTGGAGGCCCGACGCGAGCAGCGGACGCAGACCATCGCAGCGGTGCTGGGCAGCATCTCGGTGGTCGTCATCTACCTGATGGCGGTGTTCATCGCCCTGTCACAGGCCAACATCGACATCGGACCGTTGGTGGCGGGGGCAGGGATCATCGGCGTGGCGCTGGGGTTTGGCGCGCAATCACTGGTCAAGGACTTTTTGTCCGGCATCTTCATGATCCTTGAAGACCAGTACGGGGTGGGCGACATCGTCGACGTGGGTGAGGCGACCGGGGTCGTCGAGGCCCTGACCTTGCGGGTGACCCGACTGCGCGATGTCGAGGGGACGGTCTGGCATGTCCCCAACGGCGAGATCACCCGGGTGGGGAACCTGTCACAACTGTGGTCGCGCAGCCTGTTGGACCTGGCAGTGGCCTATGACACCGACCTGGACCATGCCGAACGTGTGATCCAGCAGGTGGCCGATGAGATGGCTGCGGACCCCGACTGGGAAGAAGCGATCCTGGAACCTGCCGAACTGTGGGGCGTCGAGCAGTTCGGTCCCAGCGAAGTGGTTCTGCGGTTGGTCATCAAGACACTGCCGGCACGCCAATGGAACGTCAACCGCGAATTCCGCAAGCGGATCAAAAAGGCATTCGACCGCGAGGGCATCGACATTCCGTTTCCCCAACGCACCGTCTGGTTACGTCAGCAAGACGTTCCCGCGGCCGCCGGAGTCCCTGATACGGCAATCGCCAAAACCGACATAGACTGAAGTCGTAGTCAGGCACACATCAACGGAGGTTCTGCGATGGCTATCGGAAGCGCAATAGTCCTATTCGTGAGCACCACCCGGACCGCCCAAGAGGTGCACCGCACCCCCGACGGCGGCCAGATCGTCGAAACAGAAATCGAACGCTAAAGCTCGCTGACACAAAACGATAAGGCTCCCCTGACACAACGGGCTGTCCAGTTTTCGCTAGGTTGCAGCATCACGCAACCCAAGCACCACCAAGGAGCGCCCGTGTCCACCCCCGACAACGTTCTGGCACAGATCGACGCCGACGGCATCCAATTCGTTGACTTCCGCTTCGTCGACGTGCCGGGGCTGATGCAGCACTACACGCTGCCGTCCCACCAGCTGACCGCTGAAGTGTTCGATGAAGGTCTGGGATTCGACGGGTCGTCGGTTCGGGGATTCCAGGACATCCAGGAATCCGACATGTTGTTGGTGCCCGACGCCTCCACGGCGGTCGTCGACCCGTTCCGACAGCACTCGACCATGATCTTGAACTGCTTCGTACGCGATCCGCTGACCGGTGAGTCCTACTCCCGCGACCCCCGCTACGTCGCGCAGAAGGCCGAGGCCTACCTGCAATCCAGCGGCATCGCCGACACCGCCTACTTCGGACCCGAGGCAGAGTTCTTCGTCTTCGACGACATCAAGTTCATCAGCGAGCCGAAGGGGTCGATGTACGCCATCGACAGCGTCGAGGCAGCCTGGAACACCGCCAAGGACGAGGGCCCGAACCTGGGGCACAAGATCCGCCACAAGCAGGGCTACTTCCCTCTGCCACCGGCTGACCACATGACCGATCTGCGCTCGGAGATGGTGGTTGAGTTGGAACGAGCGGGCATAGAAGTCGAACTGCAACACCACGAGGTCGGCACCGCCGGGCAGGCCGAGATCGACTTCCGGTTCGTCCCCATGGCCCAATGTGCCGACTTCGTCATGTTGTTCAAATACATCGTGAAGAACGTGGCGCTGCGCAACGGCAAGACGGCGACGTTCATGCCCAAGCCGATCTTCTTCGACAACGGGTCGGGCATGCACACCCACCAGTCGTTGTGGAAGGACGGGGAGCCGTTGTTCTACGACGAGACCGGCTATGCGGGTCTGTCCGAACTTGCCCGTCACTACATCGGCGGCTTGCTGCAGCACGCCCCGGCGATCCTCGCCTTCTCAAACCCCACGACCAACAGCTACAAACGCCTGGTGCCCGGCTATGAAGCCCCTGTCAACCTGGTCTACAGCCAGCGCAATCGCTCCGCCGCCTGCCGGATCCCGTTGATCTCAAAGAGCCCCAAGGCCAAGCGGGTCGAGTTCCGAGTGCCCGATCCCTCCTGCAACCCCTACCTGGCGTTCAGCGCGATGCTGATGGCCGGCATCGATGGGATCAAGAACAAGATCGAGCCACCCGACCCGGTCGACAAGGACATCTACGAACTGGGTCCAGAAGCGCTGGAGGAGTTGCCTGCGGTCCCCGCCAGCCTTGAGGAGGCGCTCGCCGCCCTGCAGGACGACCACGAGTTCCTGTTGGAGGGAGGCGTGTTCACCGAGGACCTGATCGACACCCACATCGACTTCAAGATGGAGTCAGAGGTCACCGCCCTCCGCTTGCGCCCCCACCCGCACGAATTCGAGTTGTATTACGA
>JBBSNE010000029.1:0-13798 GCA_038232815.1 Euzebyales bacterium
CGAGGGCGGTCATGGGGTCAACCCAGCACTGACTCGCCGGCGGACTGGGTGTCCTCCAACACGTCCTGGACTTCCTTGCTGCCGTCCGCGATGCCCTGGATGCCGTCGTTGACGGTGTCCAGCACTGCCTGGAACCCTGGCACATACACCGGTGCCACCGCGTATTCAGCGGCGTTCAGATGGGCTTCCAGGTCTGGGTTTGCTTCCAACCAGCCATCACGCAGGGATTGGCGGGACGGCATCACCGGGAACTGGCTGGTGAACTCCAACTGCTGTTCTGGGCTGACCAGGTAGTCGACCAGATCCCAACTGGCCTCGGGGTTGTCAGCGTTGACGGCCACGGCATAGCACACGCTGAACGCGAAGGTGCCCTTGCCGGCCGGTCCCTCCGGCAGTTCGGCCACCGCCCAGTTCACGTCCGGGAAGTCGTTGCGCAGGGCGGGGACGATCCAGTTGCCCTCGATGGTCATCGCAGCCTTGCCCTGGCCGAAGGCCTCGCCTGCCCAGCCGGCGTCAAGATCCGCGGGGGTTGCTGCCCAACCTTGGTCATACAGGTTCTTGACATAGCTGAACCCCTCCTCCATCGGACCATCGGTGACGGTCATGGCCGTCCGGTCCTCGTTGGCCAACTCGCCCCCGGCCTGCACGGCGAAGACACCCCAGCGGAAGAACTCCGGAGCCAGGGCCAGTCCGACGGTGTCACCGGAGGTCAACTGCTCGGCGGCTGACTCCAGCTCATCCCAGTTGGTGGGGGGTTCCAGGCCGGCCTCGTCGAACAGGTCGGTGTTGTACTGCAGTGCCAGTGTCGAGAAGTCCTTCGGCGGGCAGTACAGCGTTTCCTCGAACGTGAACGCCTGCTGCAGGGCGGGATAGAAGTCGTCGGGGTCGGCGACGTTGTCTTCCATCGGGGCCAGGGTGCCGGCTTCGGCAAGGTCGGGGATCCGGTTGTCGTTGACGTAGAACACGTCGGGGGGATCGCCGGCGGCCAATGAGGCCTGCAGGGTGGTGTCGTAGTCCGGGGAGGGGTTGAACTCGACCGTGTTGCCGCTGTCGGTCGCATAGGAATCCAGGATGGCGCCGAGTTGTTCGTCTTCGGCCTGTGACGAGGCAAAGCCGGCCAACGACAGTTCCTGACCGCCTTCGGGGGCGGCGGCGTCGTCAGCCCCGTCCTCGCCGCCTTCCTCATCGCCTGCCTCGGCGTCGGGGGCGGGACCGGCGGCGCCTTCGTCGTCTGATTCGAAATCGGAGTCGTTGCAGGCGGCCGCCAGCAACGCGAGGATCAACAGCAAGGGCAGTATTCGCAGTTTTACGGTTCGGCTCGTGTCTCGCATTTCGGGTTCTCCTTCGGGGTTCAAGCGCTCTGACGGACCACCAGGGAGGGGCTCAGCAGCACGCCGCGGTCGGGGGATGAGGGTTCGGACAAACGATCGACCAAGAGGTCAAGAAGTTGGGTGGCCACGACCCCCAGCGGTTGGCTGAGAGTGGTGAGCGTCGGACTCAACAGCGGAGCCACCGGGCTGTCGTCGTACCCGGTGACCGAAAGGTCCCCGTCTCGACCAACCGTGATGTCGCGGCTGCTGGCAGCCTGGATGACACCGGCGGCAAGGGTGTCACTGGCGGTCACGATCGCGTCGGGGGGATCGGATGCCGTCAGCCAGGCTTGTGTCACGGCAATCGCGCGGTCGACGGCGTCGGGGATCTCAGCAGTTCGAGGGGTGTCGAGTTCCAGCCGTTCGCAGGCGCGGAGGAACCCCTCCCGCCGGTGCCGCCCCGTTTGGGAGGGTTGCTCGAAGCCGATGAACGCCAACCGGCGTCTGCCCTGGTGCCACAGGTGGTGGACCGCTTCACGAGTGCCAGCCGCGCCGTCGACGTCGACCCAGTCGTGCCCGGACAGTTCGGTCTGTCCGAAGGTGACCACGGGGATCCTGCTGACCAACAACTCGGTGACCCGGCTGTCGGCGGCGCTGGTCTGCGACAACACCGCCCCGGCGGCGCTGCCACTGGCGGTCAGTTGTCCCAGTTGGGCCACGGCGCTTGATCCGGGCAGGTCGGTGACCAGCAGGATGCGGTGCCCATGACCCTCGGCGGCCCCACACAGGTGATACAAGAACTCATACAGCACCGGGGCAACCGCTCCGAAGATGGGGCTTGGGGCGACGTAGGCGATGGTTCAGGTACTGCGCTCGCGCAACTCACGGGCGCCTGCGTGCGGCCGATAGTCCAGTTCATCGATGGCGGTCTGCACTCCCTTGTTGTGCGGATGTCAAGGGAAACTTCAGGGTGGGCAGCGCCAATACGCACCCATGGGGCCGAGGAAAGGACCCCCGGGTACGGGGCCACGGTTTGGACATACGAGTGGCCCGCAGGCCATCATGCGGGGAAGTGAGCGGTCCGGAGATTGCCTTCGTTGTCATCGCGGCCGTCATGGGCGGGGCCGCGCAATCAGTGCTGGGGTTTGGTGCGGCGTTCACCACGGTGCCGGCCTTGGCTGTCGTGGCCCCCGAACTGCTACCTGGGGCGGCGTTGGTGTCGTTTCTGCCCTTGACAACCGTGATGGCGGTTCGGGAGCGGTCCAGTAGCGACGTGCCCGCGGCAATCCGACTGAGTCTTGCCCGCATCCCCGGCATTCTGGTGGGCACGGTGGCCGTGCGACTGTTGGATGCCCGTGGGTTGGCTGTCACGGTGGCAGTGGTGATGCTGGCCGCGGTGATCTCCGTCCTCATGGGCTGGTCGGTGCCGGTGACGCCCACCTCCGAATCGGTCGCCGGGACGGTCAGTGGCTTCTTCGGCACCGCGGTCGGTTTGGGCGGGCCGCCCCTCGCCGTGCTGTATCGGGATCGTCCGGCCCAGCAGATCCGCCCCACCCTGGCGGTGGTGTTTTGCACCGGCCTGGTCCTCAGCCTGGTGGCGTTGGGGGTGACCGGAAGTTTCACCCGTGATCAAGCGGCCGTGGGGACCGGTCTTGCCGTGGCCGTGATGGCTGGCCTGATCATCGCATCACCGCTGCTGCGACGACTGCCCGACCGGGTGGTTCGGGCCGGACTGCTGGTGTGGGCCGGCGGTGGATCGATAGTCGCGCTGGCACAGGCGGTGTTCGGGTAAGGCTGTTCAGTCGAACACGACCCCGCCGATGGGTCAGCCGTTCGGGGCGACGCCGATGCCATAGGCCCACCGTTGCGGGATGCCTCGGGGATCGGGGCGGGACTCCACCTCGACATCGACATAGCCCATGCGCAACAGCAGGGCACGCAGTTCCTCCGGTGTGACCGAGGTGACCTGGACCGGGCCTGCCGGCGGGTCCTCCACCGGGGCCATGTCGGTCTCACCCTCCGGGAAAGTCACGAAGATCGGTCCGCCTGCTTGGACCCGGGCAAATTCTTGCATCGCCGACAAGATCCCTCGCCGGGGCAGATGCTGCAGTGCCGCCGGGGCCCAGATGCCATTGAACTGATTGTCGGCAAACGGCAGGCTGCGATAGTCCCACCGCGCCAACAACCCCTTCGGGAAGAAGGTCCGCGCCACCCTCATGCACTCACTGGACAGATCCCCCGAGGCGGCCCGCAACCCCACGTCCCGCAACAGCCTGACATCCAGACCGGGCCCACCCGCGACATCCAGGACCAGCGCCCCGTCCCCGGCCATCTTGGCGAAGGTCCGGGCACTGTCGCGAGGTCGCCGATCCTTCCAGGCCTCCATGTATTCAGACGCACAGCGGTCATAGGCGTTCACGGTCATTTGCAGTAAAGCGTCCACGTGCGGATGATCCTAACGCCAGGCCGGCCTGTCAGACCGCGCCTGTGAGCGGCATGCCTAGTCGGTGTGTGGCGCCTGTTCGTATGACAGCCGAACCGTGGTTCCGACATGCGGGTCCAAAATGCCGCCCGACTGCATCTCGAAGGTGTCGCTCAGCGCACGCATCACCGGGATGCCGTAGCCGCCCTCCCGCAAGGCAAGACTGCCGTTCGGTCGGACCCGTTCGGCGTGTATGCCCGGGCCGGAATCGCCGACTTCGATGATGAACCGCCGACCGACGACGGCGGTTCGAACGATGATCGGGAGGGTCAGTTCGCTGCGTCGATGCGCTTGGACGGCGTTGGTCACTGCCTCGCTGGTGCAGGTACGTACGTCATCCACCCGATCCTCGGGGACACCCGACGTCGCGGCTGCCGCAACAGCCATGGCTCTTGCAATGCCGACGACATGAGCCGAGGAGGGCAGACGAAGGGTGACCCAATCCGTCATTACGACGCAGGCACCTCGTCCAGGGTGGGCACGACGTTGAAGACGTCCATAAGGCCGGTGACTCTGAAGATCTTCAAAACCGGTTCGGAGTCACAAACCACATGCAACGATCCACCGGTTTGCCGGAGCCGTTTCAACCCCCCGACCAACACGCCCAAGCCCGTGGAGTCCATGAACGACACCGACGACAAGTCAACCACGATGGTGGACACCCCATCATTCAGCGCATTCAGGATGTGTTCGCGGAGGGTGGGTGCGGTGTAGACGTCAACCTCTCCGCTGACGGTGATCACCGCACGTTCGTCTTCGATATTGTCATCTATCGTCATCTGCACGTCGAGGAAGTCTTTCGTCTTCGGCCAGGTCACTGCGGTCAGTCTCAGTCCTTACCAATAGTAGTGCCGGCTAACCCGGCCCTGTCAATCGCCAGGGGGTGAAGCCGTGCCGCTGCTGTGGCGCGCAACTGCGGTCGCAGCCCTGGTGGAAGACCTCTGATCTTGACGGCAACGGTCACCGCCGTGCTCAGCGGCCATCCCGAGGTGTCCACCCCCACCAATGTCGCCCCGTTTGCGGTTGCCACCTGACGCCCGGTGTCCAGATCCGGTTGACCTGTCCCTCCTGCCAGGGATGAACCGCTGAGCACGGCCAGGGCCGCGGCGTCCGCGGCGACGCGAGCCGCGTCGGCACCCCGCATGACGTGGGCCGCGTGCACGGTCAGACCACTCGCCAAGATCAGCATCGCCAGAGCCAGCATGGTGGTCAACAGCGCTGCCGTTCCGTCGTCGTGCCGCGCCGTCACGGGACGTCCTCGGTCCGGAAGGTGGCGGCGGCCGATACCTGCAGACCAGGACCGGGTACCCACAACACCGCAACGGTGCGGGTCAACGTCACGGTGACCAGGTCTCCGGCCGCACGGCTACCCGATGCCGGGCTGATATCGATGTCAGTGATCGTGCCGGGTTCAAACATCGCGGTGACTGCGGAATCATGGGCGACGGCTGCCATCCGGGCAGCGCCGACCGCCAACTGATGAGTCCCGGCCGCGGCCAGGACGACTTGGCCAACGGCCGCAACAAGGGTCGCGACCACGATGACCAGCGGCAGTGCCACAGCCAACTCCAACGACTGGGCACCGTCTTGGGTGCCAAACACGGGGCGGCGCATGTCGAGTGGCTCCAGTGGAGGGGTCCGGCGACTCCAAACCCCTCCGTCGGGGTCAGCCGAAGAATCCTCCGAGCGTGCCGCCCAGACTCTCAAGCAGGCCAGTCAACATTCCGGCGAGCTTTTGTTGCACCGGTTCGCTGTTCAACAGTTTGAAGATCAATCCGGTGATCCCGATGCCTCCACAGGCCAGGGCGCCGTACTCCATGGCTTCGGAGCCGGTTTCCTCCGCATCCAGTCGCTGCAGAACGCTGGGGTCGGTTGAGGGGATGTTGCCTGCCTCGATGCTGATGGTGTCAGTGTGCATGGTGATGTCCTTTGTTTGTCGGGCTACAGGCCCACTCGGACGTCACTGAGAATTGACGCCATCATCGGCGTCACAACCAGCAGTCCAAAAGCGGGGACCAGCAGCAGGGTTGTGGGAAAGACCAGACGAACGGCCAAGCGTTCGGCGGCCTCCTCCGCCGCTATGGCGGCCCGATCGCGCAGGTCGGCTGCAAGCATCCGCAGCGATTGTGCGATCGGGGCACCCCAGCGATAGGAGATGTCGATCAGGCCGGCCACCTCGGTCAATTGATCGGGAAACGCCTCGGCCGGCTGCAGGCCCGCGCGCAGGCCGGCGGCGATGTGACGCAACACCGGACGAACCTCGGGCGGAGCCAGTGTGGCGGTCACCCTGACGGCTTCCAGCAATCCCACACCACCCGACAGCGCCACGGCCAACAGTTCGATCGCCTGCACGGTGGGCAAGGTCTCAGTCCGACTGATCAGGCCGCCGAACTCCTCGGGACGGTCTGGCGTGTGGTCAGGCCCACCCCCCGCCCTCTCGCCGTCGCCGGCGGCGAATCGGCGGTGAAGCGGTGCGCCGATCAGGCGCAGGACGACGGCTGCCGACAGACCGACCAACGGACCGGAAGTCATCGTGGCCACGATGCCGACCGCAATGGTGACGACCATGACGGCACGGGGCTTGGCGCCGGGGCGTGCCCACAGCGGGTCGACCGTGCCCCCAGCGAGTGTTACCGCCTTGATCAGCCGGCCAATCCAGACTGCTGCCGTCGCGATCAAGCCAACGGCCACGGCGACCGCCACCAGACCGATCGGGGAGATCAGAAACGAGCGGACATTGCCGTCCAGGATGGCCAGGCCGGTGGCCGCGACCAGCGGCAGCCCCACCAGGAACTTGGCACTCATGACGGCTTGGGTCGAATGCAATGTGATCATGGACTGCAGGCGCGCGGCGGCACCGACACCGTGCAACACGCCATCCATCCCCGCCCCGGCTGAGGCACCGACGACCTGCGCCGTCGCCAGGGCTCGCACCAGGGCATCAGCGGCGGGGTCGAGTGGCTCGTTGCTGGGTGACGCAGCCAGTTCAGGAAGAGACAGGCCGGCGCGCAAGGCCGCGCGCACGGGTTCCAGTGCCGGCGCAAGACTTTGCGCCAGGGCGGTTGCAGGGTCGGCGCCGGCGGCCAACATCGCACGGACAGCCAGCAGGTCCGCAGCGCTGAGGTCGGCCACGGCCCGTGCGTGATCGGGACGCAAGATGTGTGGTGTTGGCCATCGTGGCCACCGCCGCCGCGGTTGTGGTTGCGATGGTGCCGCCACACGGTCGGTCAGGTGCACGTCGACCACTCCTGTCGTTGCCACAGGGTGCGGGCCACCGGCAGTCGATCAGCGGTGTCGATGGCGGCAATCTGGACCACCCCACGTTGCGCGTCGGGCCCGCGATCCAGCGCGACAATCGTGTCGATGGCGCTGCCGATCTGGGCTTGAGCGGCAGCCAGGGGCAGGCCAGCCAACAGCGCCATGCCCTCCAACCTGATCAAGGCCTGGGCCGCGCTGCTGGCGTGCACCGTGGTCATACACCCCTCATGGCCGGTGATCAACGCCTGCAGCACGTCGGCGATCTCTTTGCCGCGCACCTCGCCCACGACGATCCGGTCGGGGCGCATCCGAAGGGCCTGACGGACCAAGGTGGACATGTCGACGGCGCCGTTACCCTCAACCGACGGAGGGCGAGTTTCGAGCCGCACCAGATGCGGGGTTGTCGGACGCAATTCCGGGCTGTCCTCGATCAGCACAACCCTGTCGTCGGCGGCGACATCGCTGACCAATCGTTGGAGCAATGTGGTCTTACCGGTTCCCGTTCGGCCGCAGACAACGATGGCGTCCCGGCTGGCGACTGCCGCCTGCAAGACCTCGGCTGCCGCATCGGGGATCGCCCCGGACTTGAGCAGTTGATCCCACGAGATCGTTCGGGCATCGAACCGGCGTAACGTGACCAACGGACCGTCGGCTGCGATCGGCGCGGCCACCGCGTGCAACCGGCTGCCGTCGGTCAACTTTGCGTCGACGAACGGCCTGGTTCGGTCCAGACGTCCGCCCTGTGCGCCAACGACCCTGCGAACGGCATCAAGGACCGCCTCTTCGTCGTTGAAACGCACTGTGGTTCGCTGCAACCGGCCGTGGCGTTCGACCCAGACCTCGTCCGGACCATTCACGATGACGTCGGTGACGCCGGGCTGACGCAACAGGGTTTCCAGCGGACCCAAGCCCGTGACATGATCTGCCAACTCACGAACCAACGGCGCCATCTGGGCCGGTGACAGCGACACACCTTCCTCAGCCAATGCCGTGGCGACCGCTGCCCGGACGGCAGCCGGACGGGTGGGGGCATCGGTGTGCAACGCCAGACGTCTGCGGACCTGCTGGACCAGGGCGGCGTCAAGGGTGACCGTCATGCTGCCGCCACCCCCACGTCGGACAACGCGGCCAGATACCGACCGGGCAACGCCACCGGGACACGGCCATGCAGACCCGCTCGCGCTACCCGGAACGAGCGCTCCAACGCGATGTGCCGTCGACCCCGGAGCACCCGCCGCAACTCCCCTGGGCGCAGGCCACCGATCCCGCAGGTGACCACCGTGACGTTGGCGCTGTGGCCGGCCAAGGTCCGCAGCAGGGCCGCATCGGGCGGGCCGACCAGCACGTGGCCGTTGGCACCCAGCCCCCGGTCGACGATCAGGACATCCGGTCGTTGACCCCCCGCCAGGGTGGCTGTGGCCGTCGCCACGCTGGCCGCTACGGACAAGCCGGCCACCCCGGTCACCGCAGCCGGCCCCTCGGCATCGATGCCCGCCAGGGCCATGCCCGCCTTGTTGGTGACCACGACGGTGCGATCCCCCTTCCAGGCCTGGTGCGCCCCAAGGGCCAGTGCCACGGTGCTTGCCCCCGCGCCCGGCGACGCGGCGGCCACCGCGATGATCAGGTCGGCGGGGCGCTGCACGATCAGCGGTGGGACGGCCGCTGACAACCGTTGCGCATCGGCGGGCCACAAGACCACGTCAATCGCACCCTCACGTAGCTGCAGAGCCCATCCCTGCGGATCGGTCTGCGTGGTCACCACCACCGTCGGCGTCCCGGGATCGACCTGGTCGGCCAACAACAACCGGACGGGCAGATGGGGACTGGGTTGCACCACCTGCCATCCCAATACCGATTCCACGTGGGCCGTGACGTCCTGGGCCAATGCGCTGTCGGCCAGGTCAAGGGCTACGGGCAATGCGTCGTCTATCACGAGCAGGAAGGTAGGAATTTCCTGACCTCCCGCGAGAACAAAGTCGGTGAACCTGGGGATAACCTCCGGTGACGGGCCGTGCGGTCGCCCACCGGCCGGCTGCGGTCCGAATCAGGCAGGCCCTCCACGGGGCACAATGCGGTTATGACCGATCCCGACAATCCCCGGATGGCCGCCGCCGCCGCCATGCGCCGACTGGGCCACGCGATGGTGGCCTATGAGACTGACGATGCGCTGCTGGAACGCATTGCCCACCAGGCAGCCGCGACCGCTGAGGTCGTCGAAGCGGGCACCCGTCGCAAGCGTCCGGTCGAAGCACTGAAGCGGCGGCTGTGGGAGGACCCCCCTGACGACGGCGACCGCATGGCCCACTTCGAGGAGTGTGTGGTCAGCGGCCGGGCCAACCCTATGGGCATCATGATGCACGTCCGTCGGGACGACCAGTCAGTCGTCGGCAGCGTCAATTTGGGCGCGGCGTTTGAAGGAGCGCCCCGCCGCGCCCACGGGGGCATCGTCGCAGCCATTTTGGACGACATCATGGGCTATGTCCTGCTGGTGCAGCGCACACCGGCGTTCACCGGCACGCTGCAGGTCCGCTACGCGGCGCCCATCCCGGTCCAAGCCGATCTTGTGGCCAAGGCGTGGATGGTGGGGCGGGACGGCCGGAAGCTGACGATCACAGGGACGCTGTCCACTGCAGACGGAACCGAGGTCGCGCACGGTGACGCCGTCTTCATCGAGATCCCGCCGGAATGGTTCAGTAGTAGTCCCGCTGATAGTTGATGCCGTCATCGCCGGCCTCGATCCAGGTCGACCGGGGCATGGCATTCCAACGGCGGCCGGCTGCGGTGTAGCTGATCGCCCACTCCACGGCTACAAAGCTGCCGTCGGCAGCCTCAAGCAGACGCTTGGTCGTCACGTCGATGTTCTCACGAGCCTGCAACCACGAACTCAGATAGGCCTGGATCAACTTGTCGGTCTCATGCGGCGGGTTCTGTGGTTCCAGCCACACCGCGTCGGAGGCATAGAGGTCCTCGATGGCCTCGATATCGACCTTTTCAAATGCCGCTGCCAGCAGTTCCCAATGTTGACGTGCGCGACCCATGCAACGGACTCCCTACCTCGTGATCATTCGTCAGGGGCGCGGCGCGCACACGACGTGAGCGATGAGGGTACCGAAGCCGGCACCCAAACATGCAACCCGACGACCTACAGGTACTGCCCGGGCGGCTGTCCGCTCTGATCCTCTTGGGGACCCGGCGGACGGGAACCCGGAGGCAACCCGCGCTGACGCATCGCCTCGAGTTGTTTGCGGGCGGCAGCCTGCTGGTTGAAGACCGCGGCCTGGATGCCTTGGAACAACCCTTCAAGCCACCCGATCAACTGGGCCTGGGCGATCATGATCTCGCTCTGGGAGGGGGTGTCGCTGTCGAAGTCCAACGTGAACTGCGCCAATTCTTCCTGCAGATCCTCGCTGACCACCTCGCACAGTTCGTTGAGGGCACGTTCGTGCACCTTGCGCAGCCGTGCCCGGCCGGCATCGTCAGCGTCAGCCCGTCGTGCCTCCTCCTGCACTTCCCGCAGCATGACCGCGATGCGCATCAACTTGCCCGGCTCGCTGATCATCGGCTCGGGGGGCTGCTCCCCGTCGGGCTTATCGGCTTCTTGTGTCTCGTCGTCGTCGACGACCTCAACTTGTTCGACCATGCCGGTCAGCCTAATGGGTGGCGCGGGTGCGTGTGACGCCGGCGATCAAAACCCTGCGCTCAGAACAGGGCGGCAGCCAGACGGGGGCGGGCCGCCTTCACCAACGGATGATCGTTGCCCATGGCGGTGAAGACCTCCACCAGGGCATCGCGTCCGGCTTCCTTTGTGGCGGGCACGACGACGGCATCCAGCAGCGTTGAGATGGCGGCCTCATGGTCGCTCTGGGCGGCCAGTGCCTTCCCCCAGTCGATGCGGGCCTCATCGTCACCAGCTGCCACGCGGGATCGCAGTTCATCGACATCGACAGCGGCCGCGTCCTGTAGCCCAAGGGTTGCCAGCAGCTGCGTGACCGGCTGGGTCGGCGGGGCCTTGCCCAGCACATCCCTGGCAGCCTGAACCTGGTCTGCGGACGCCAGCAGTTCGGCCAGTCCAACGGCGGCCCCGGGGTGGTCGGATTGTTCTTGTAGCGCCTGGCGGTACAACTCCTCCGCCCGGTCAGGTTCCTGGGTGGCCTGGGTGACCAGACGGTCAGCTTTGGAGGGGGCCAGGGCGGCGAAGAACTGTTGGATCGCCGCGGGGGGCTGAAGACCGGTGAACTCCTTGACGACACGGCCGTCGGCGAAGGCCTTGACCGCTGGGATGCCTTGGACGCCGAACTGCTGGGCCAGCCTGGGGTTGGCGTCGACGTCGACCTTGACCACATCGACCTCGCCAGCGAATTCCTGCGCGGCCTGCTCAAGCGCTGGGGACAACTGCCGGCAGGGACCGCACCATTCAGCCCAGAAGTCAACGACCACCGGACGGGTCTTGGATCCTTCGACCACGGTCTGGACGAATTCGCTTTCGGTGACATCTGCGACGACGGCTGCCATTGCCCCAGGGTAGTTCAGGCGACAACCACTCCGGTCATTCCCCCTCGGTAGCCCGCGGGCCCCAATACAGCGTCAACGCCGCGACGGTGGTCTGGCCGGCAGGGGTGTAGCGAAGGGATGCACCAACTCTCATGTAGCCAACCACCGTCGAGTCACCCCCCTTGATCACCAGACCGGTTCCATTTTGGGTGCCTTCGGGGGCCTCCACACGTTGACGCCATTCATCTGCCTGGGTTTCAGGCAGCCCTAGCTGCCGCAGCCAGGTGCCAAAGACCTGATGGGCCTGCGGTATCGACAGAGGCTGTGTCGTCACGTCCATTGTGCTTGGGTCTGAGTCGGCGGAACACAACCGTGCCAAATCGTTGAACGTGATCAACTGGAAGTCGCCCGTCAGGGTCACACCGTCTGGCAGATGGATCTCCACCGCTCACTCGCCGACGCAGAGGGGTGGGGGGGTCACCCCCATGCAAAAATCCCAGCAAGAACAACGAGTGCTACGTGGTGACGCCCTGCGACGACCGCTGCCATGACCCCAGGGTAGTTCGCGCGATGATCGCCCCGGCCCGTAGGATGCCTGCCCATGGCGACACCCACCCCGGCGAATCAGACCACGCTGAAACTGCCCTCCGGACCGAACTTCCCCGACCTTGTGGGCATGCAGTTCGAGGAGTTGTCACCTGAGCGGGTGGTCGCGACCGTCGCCGTAGAGGCCAAACACCATCAGCCCTACGGTCTTGTGCACGGCGGGGTGTATTGCACGATGGCCGAGACAGTGGCCAGTGTCGGTGCGGTGCTGGCCATCCAGGATGTCACCGGCTCAGAGGAAACCGGGGCAGTTGGCCAGTCAAATCACACCGACTTCTTGAAGGCCACACGGGAGGGGACGCTGACCGCCACCGCGACCCCGGTGCATGTCGGCCGCTCGGTTCAACTGTGGCAGGTCGACATCGCCGGCGAGGATGACGCGTTGTTGGCAACGTCGAAGGTGCGGCTGTTCAACGTCGGCGTCGATCGACTCTCTGGGTAGTCCCAGCAGCACGCTCCGATGGTCTAGGGTGCCCGTACACATTTGCATCGCAGGGGAGGAAATTGTTGTCATGACCAGACTCCAGACGCACGCCACGCGTCCATCACTCATCGCCGCAGCCGTCGTTGGGCTGATCGCCACGCTGCTGGCCACCCCGTCCGCGCAGGCTCAGCCGGCCCCATTTGATGGAGATCCGTCGACGATCCATCGAATCGATGTCAGTGATCCGATCGCCGGCGGCGTGGCGGTGTCTGGGCTGCGCTTCCCCGATGGTGGGGCGGACGGGGCGGTCCTGGCCACGAACGCGGCCTTTGCCGACGCGCTGGCGGGGGCCAGTCTGAGCGCCATCGGCCCGTTGTTGTTGACCGAACCCGAAGGGTTGTCAACACAAGTCGGGGCCGAACTGCAACGGGCGGTGGATGAGGGCGGGACCGTCGTTCTGCTGGGCGGGACCGGGGCGTTGAGCCCGGCGGTGGCTGATGACGTGTCTGAATTGGGTTTTGAGGTGGACCGTATCGATGGGGCCACCCGGTTTGAGACGGCGGCGCTGATCGCGGAGCGCGCCGCCACCCTGGGCCCACTGGATGGATTGCTGTTGGCCCGCGGGTTCGGTCCCGAGGGCAACCCGACGGCGGCGTGGGCCGACGCCATCAGTGGATCGGCAGTCGTCAACCGTCCGATCTTGCTGACCCCGACCCACGCCCTGCATCCGGCCGCTGCGGCCGTGATCGAGTCTGCGGGTGACCTGGACGTCGCCGTGCTTGGTGGCGTGGCGGCGGTGGAAAAAGCGGTGGAGGATGCGATACCGGCTGAGACCGAACGCCTGGCCGGTGCCGCCCGCGATGGCACGGCGGCCGCGATCGCCGAACGCTTTCTGGATGCAGGGTCTGGCGCACCAGCCCAGGCCATCGTGTTCGACGGCTGGGACGAACAAGGGTGGGCGTACGGGCTGACCGTGGCCACCTACGGTCGTGAGATCGCGGCACCGCTGCTGCCCGTCAACAGGACCGCTGTGGCAACCGCCACGGCAGCATTGATTGCCTGCGACGGAATGTCTGACCTGTTGGTCATGGGCTCTGCCGCGGTGGTGCCGGATGCGACAGTCGCGGGGGTCCAGGCCTGTCCTGCGTCCACCACCACGGAGTTGGTGTTGGACGGCGAGGGCATCCTTCCGGTGGCCCGGTTCGACGCGGGGATGACGCCGGAGGA
>JBBSNE010000030.1:0-13786 GCA_038232815.1 Euzebyales bacterium
ACCATCTGCTGCTCGCCGCCCGACAGGGTCCCGGCAAGCTGGTCACGACGATCGTGTAACAACGGGAAAAGGTCGAAGACACGATCGTAGGCGTCGGTTAAGTCGTCACGGCGAAGATACGCACCCATAGCCAGATTCTCAGCCACGGTCATGGGTGCGAACAACCGCCGGTTCTCCGGAACTATGGCCATGCCGGATGCGATGCGATTGCTGGTCGATGCCGTCGTGATGTCCCGTCCGTCCAACAGGATCCGGCCATGCCGGGGGCTCACGATGCCCAATATCGTCTTCAACGTGGTGGACTTCCCCGACGCGTTGCCCCCCAGCAAGCAGACGAACTGACCGGTCCCGACCTCCAGTGAGACGCCCTCCAAAATCTTGATCTGCCCATAGAACACATCGATCTCTTGCACGCTCAGCAGCGGTCCGCTCATTTGGTTTCGGCGGTCCGCAGGCCCAAATAGGCTTCGATGACACGGGGGTCGGTCGCAACATCATCGAACGTGCCCTGGGCGATCTGTGCGCCATGGTCCAATGCCACCACACGGTCAGAGATGCCCTCGACGACATGCATGTCGTGTTCGATGACCAAAATGGTGTAGCCGCGTTCGTCACGTAAGCGGCCGATCAGGTCAGTCATCTCATGGGTCTCGGCAGGGTTCATACCGGCAGCGGGCTCATCGATCAACAAAACGCGGGCGCCTGTGGCCATTGCCCGGGCAATCTCCAAACGCCGCCGATTCGCATATGACAGACTGTAGGCCGGCTGTTCGAACCGGTAGCCGATCAGTCGCTCGCCGAAGAACCCCAGCAGTTCTTCAGCCTCGGCGCGCACTTGCCGCTCTTCGCGTTGAGCCACGGGTGTTCGCAGCACCGATTGCCACAGATGAGCGGTCGTCCGGCCATGCGCGGCGGCCATCACGTTGTCCCGTACGCTCATGTTCAAGAACAGCCGAATGGTCTGAAACGTCCGGGCGATGCCGGCTGAGGCAATCTGATGCGGTGCCAGCCCCACGAGGTTTTGTCCATGCAGAGTGATGCTGCCGCGGTCAGGTTGATACAGCCCGGTGATCAGGTTGAACAACGACGTCTTTCCGGCGCCGTTGGGTCCGATGATGCTGACGATTTCACCGTCGTCGACATCCAGGTCCAACGCGTCGATTGCAGTCAGACCACCAAAGGTCTTGTGGACTCCCCGCAATACCAGCGCCGGCGCGTTCACGTGATCTCCACGCGGGGTTCGCCCAGTAGGCCGTGGGGACGGACGTTCATCATGACAACCAGGATCACCCCTAGCAGCAGTTGACGGGTGATACTTGGGTCGGTGACCAGTCGGTTCTCCCACACGAAGGCTGACAGGTACAGCACGGCCGGCAATCCGATGTGACGTACGGCGGGACGTAAAGTTGTCAACGTCAGGACGGCTGCGATCAGGGCCACGAAGGCAAGGTTGATGACCAACACGTTGCCCGGTGTCATCACAACCCAGGAACCCAGCGCATCGGCGACCTTCCCGCCACCACCCCCAGCTTCAATGAGTTCACCTGGCCAGACCCAGTCCACCAGTCCCCGAATCGCAAACCCGAAGGCCACCGTGGCGACCAAGACTGCTGCTAACACCCGCCAAGGTCGCAACAGGACCATCAGCGTGCTGACCATCACGCCGTAGAACAGAAAGCGGGACAGGTCGGGGTCGCGCAGGATCTCAGGAACCACGCTGATGACGGCCGCGCCCAAGACCACCCCGGGGATGCTGCCGGTGCCGCCCAGCACAACCGCGGCGTAGACCATGATCAGCAGGGTGACGGTGAAGTTTGCAGGAAACACACCCAGCTGAACGGCGGCGAAGACCGTTCCAGCCAGCCCGGCTGTCCCGGCCCCCACCGCAAAGGCAAGCAGCTTCAGCCGGTTGACCGGGATCGTCAGCGCACCGGCAGCAAGTGGGTCCTCGCGTACGGCCCTCCAGGCTCGGCCGGTGCGGGAATTGTCGGCGTTGAAGAAGACGACCGCGGCCAACGCGAACACCACGATCAGCAGCCAGTAGTAATCCTGTACCGTCCGCAGGTGCAGCATTCCAAGACGGAACTGATCCACCCCGGTGATGCCGTTGGGGCCGCCGGTCAGGTCAAGCGTGCGCCCGCCCGGAAGGGGCAGCCGGTCGACGTTGGTGACCAGTTGGACGAACGCCTGCCCGAAGAACAGGGTGACGATGGCCAGGTAGTCGCCCAACAAACGTCGTGACGGTAAGCCCAGCAGGTAGCCAAGGACCACCGTCGCCAGGACAGCGGTCAAAATTGCGAGCTCCGTCGGCCAGTGCAGGCCCAGTTGATCAGAGGACAGCAGCGCATAGGTGTAGGCGCCCATTCCATAAAAAGCAATGAAGCCAAGGTCCAACAGCCCGGCATATCCCACCACCACGTTCAGCCCCAGCGCCAAGAGAGCGAACAGCAGGGCGTTCAGTCCGACACGTACCACGAAGGTTGAGTCACTGAGGACTGGCAGCAGCCCTGCACCCGCCACAAGCAACGCCAATCGACCTACCGGGGGAACTCTCATCAACCCGCGCCGTAGCGGCGCCAAAGGGCCGCTGTCACCCTGCCTGCGTTGTTCCGCCTCGGCGACCCATTCGTCGGTTCCGATCGGCGTCATCAAGTAATTCCTTGGGCCATGACGGTTACACCTTGTCCACGGCGGGGGTCCCCAAAAGTCCGCGGGGTCTCAGAAGCATGACCGCGATCAACAGGCCGAACACGATGAGGTCGGTGAAGGTCGAAGAGATGTATCCGGCGGCAAGAGCCTCTCCCAAGCCGATCAACAGACCGCCCAACATGGCCCCGGGGATGTTGCCGATCCCACCGACGACGGCGGCTGTGAAGCCCTTGAGACCGGCAACAAACCCCATCAGGTGAAAGATGCGGCCGAATACCAGGCCCACCATCACCCCGGCGGCACCGGCCAGCGCCGACCCGATGAAGAACGTTGCGACGATCACCCGATCAACGTCCACCCCCATCATCGCCGCCGCCTCGCGGTCGTGTGCCGTGGCGCGCATGGCCCGCCCCAGCTTGGTCTGGCGAACCAGCACAGTCAACGCCACCATCAGCGTTACGGCTGTGCCAATCGCCAGCAACCGGACCAGTGAGATCCTGGCGGGGCCGATATCCACCCCCGTCCCCAGGCTGATGAACTCCGTCGTGTCATAGCTGCGGATGCGTGCGGTGAACAACAACAGAGCACTGGCCTGCAGGAAAAACGACACCCCCAGCGCGCTGATGAGGGGTGCGATACGGGGCGAGTTGCGCAGCGGTCGATAGGCAAAACGTTCGATGATGACGCCCAGAACCCCCGACCCCAGCATGGCCACAACCACCATGCCGATGACCAGCAGCCAAACAGGCACCACGGGCGCGGCTGGCCCACCGACAGCAGTCAGGACGCCGTAGCCGATGAAGGCGCCGATCATGTAGACCTCGCCGTGTGCAAAGTTCAGCAGTTTGAGGATCCCGTAGACCATCGAATAGCCGAGGGCGATCAACGCATAGACGCTGCCCAGCGTGACGCCGTTGATCAGCAGTTGCAGAAACAGGCTCATCGGTACGATCCGCGACCTGAACCGCCCCTCCTCACTGGACCAATGTGTATTCGCCGTCTTGGATCTGGAAGATGAAGAAGTCTGCGCCCTCGATGTCGCCGCTTGAGTCGAAGGTCAACGTCCCACCGAGGATCGAATTGTCGATCGAGGTCTCGGGCAGGGCCGCCAGCACCGCATCCCGGGATGGCTCACCCTCCTCACATGTCGTCGTCGCAGCGGTCAGCACGGCTTGCATCGCCGCGTAGACCGGGGGCCCAAAGGTGCCGAACTCGCCGTACTCCTCTGTGTAGGCGGTCACAAGTTCTTCGTCTTCAGGAATCCCACGGATGTCCGGCGCGAATGACGAGACATAGGCGCCATCAGCGGTGAAGTCGTCAGGGCTGAACAGCCCATCAGAACCGAAGATGGTCGCCTGTTTACCCTGTTCGGTCATCTGCTGGGCAAATACCTGGGCGTTGGCCGCGATCTGCCATGGCAAGAACACCACATCGACGTCGTCACCGATGGCCGAGACCAGCGAGGAGAAATCGGTCTGGTCCTGGTTGACCGAGTCGGTATCCACGGTGACGTCAGAATCCTGCAGAGTCTGGGCGACCGAATCGGCCAGTCCCGTGGAGTATGAGGTTTGATCGTCGATGATCAGCACATTGCCCGCGTCAAGTTCAGAGATCATGTATTCGGCGTCCGTCGGACCCTGCACATCGTCGCGCGGAACGACCCTGAAGAACCCCTCGATGCTGCCATCGGTCAAGTCCGTCGAGGTGGCACTGGGTGAGACGAAGGCCAGGGCGCCATCGAAAATGGGGCCGATAGCCTCGACCTCCTGACTGCCAGCAGGTCCGACAACGCCGATGATCTCTTGGTCGGAGATGAACTGTTGTGCAACCGTCGTGGCCTGAGCGGGGTCCAGTTGGGTGTCACCCTCGGCCAAGGTGAAATCGGTCCCGTTGTCGGTGTTGAACCGGTCGAGTGCAAAGGTCGCCCAGTTGAGTTGTTCCTGTCCGATCGATGCCGCGTCCCCGGTGAAGGGCCCCATGACGCCGACGGCGCCGCCGCAGTCGACTGCGGCGCCTGATGCCGCGCCTGTGGCGGTGGGGCTGGCCATGGCAGAGGAAGCCGCGGCGGCCTCCGTGCTGGTGGGGCCAGCAGGCTCTTCGGCAGTCATGGCGACGTCGGTATCGGCGGGCACCGCCGTTGCGTCGTCCGTACTGGTGCTCTCACCGCCCCCACAGGCGGAGGCGGCCACCGCAACGACGACGAGAACAAGTACTCCAAGCGATTGGCGGGGGCTGGATTTCATGAGGCTGACCTTTCAGTGGGTTGAACAGTCTTCGAACTTGGGTCTCCGGCAGGATGGAAGACGCCCAGTACACGCAAGATGTCCTGACCGGGGTTCTCCATGCAGTGGACTGTCTTGGGCGGCAAATACACGGCGGTTCCGGCGGCCACCGGTTCGCTGTGACCATCCACATGGCAGATTCCTTCGCCGGACAGGACATAGACGATCTCGTCGTAGGTATGGCTGTGAGGGGGCGCCGCCCCCGGCGGAATCTCACCCACGAACTGCGTGACCGACCGGCACCCCGACGCAGGACTCGTGGTTATACGAAAACGGCGGTTTCCTGTGGCATGAACCTCCTGATCGGACAACCGCATCGTGACCTGGCGCGGCCCGAGCTCACCGGTTTCAAGCCGGGATGCGGGCACCGCCACAGCCACAAGAACCAGATCTTTTGGTCCTGCATTGTGAATCGAGTAGCTCTCACCCGGCGCGATGTGAACGGCGGTGTCGGGGTGCAGTGGGTAGACGTTGGACCCCAACTCCAGCGTGCCCCGGCCATCTTGGACATACAACACCTCCTCAACCCGTTCGCCTTCGAAGCCACGCTGCCGCGATCGGCCTGGGGCAAAGCGGACGACCTGCTGGGTCAAATGATCACAGCCCTGGTCCACACCCACGGTGACGTGCTGTGTCGCGGTGTCGAGGACGTCGGGCGGTTCGGGGGTCACTTTGCCTGCTGGTCGGTCAGCTCCGCGGCCGCAGCCAGCACCTCTGCTGGGTGGGCGACGACATCGTCAACATGCCAGATACGGCGGATGATTCCCTCACCGTCCACCAGAAAGGTCACGCGGTCGCTGAGTTCGCCGTATTCACCGTAATCACGCAAGGCGCCAAGTTCCTGCACAAGACGCCGCTCAGGATCGGCGACCAGGCCCAGGGACAGATCGTTGTCCTCAGCAAAACCTCGATGGCTTTCCTCATCGTCGGTGCTGACCCCAATCACCTGTACCCGTGCGGCTGACAACGCCTCGCTGGCCCGCTGAAACTCCACGGCCTGGCGGGTACACGTCGGGGTGTTGTCGGCGGGATACAGATAGATGGCAGTCATCCCGTCAGCCGCCTGGACCTGGTTGTGAAGGCCATCCAAGATTTCGGTTGGAAAGCGATCGCCGACGGCAACGTTCAACTCCGGTGTGCTCATGTCGACGGGACCAGGGCCAAGACACGGGTCGGGCTGCCCGAGCCGCCCTCGATCTTTAAGGGTGCGGCCACCAGGATCGCCCCGGTCGGGGGCAACTGGGCGAGGTTGGCCAACTGGGTCAGACCGTACTTGCCTGCGCCCAGCAGGAACCCGTGGCAGGGGAAGGCCGGGTCGAAGGAGTGGGCCGCCCCGGCGTCGGTGCCCACGGTCTCAACGCCCACACCGATGATGGGCGCTTCCTCGGCAAGCCAACGGGCGCAGTCCACCGAGATCCCCGGCGTGTGTGGTCCGGTGTCGTCGGCGTTCAGGAATGCCTCCTGATCCTCGGCCCGCGCATCCCAGCCGGTGCGGTACAACAGCCAGCCGGCCGCGGGCAACTCGCCATGTTCGGCTTCGAACGCCTTGATGTGCTCGATCTCCAGCAGGAAATCAGGGTTCTCAGCCGCCTCCGCACTGTGATCGATCATCACCGCGGGTCCGATCAGGCGATCTGGGGGGACCTGATCGACGGTGTCGTCGTCCTGACCAGTAACCCAGTGGATGGGGGCGTCGAAGTGCGTGCCGGTGTGCTCCCCCGTTTTGAACCAGTTCCAGTACCAGGCCGGGCCGCGGTCGTCGTAACGGGAGATCTCATGTAGTTCGAACGTCGGCGTGTTCGCGAACGGTTCTGGCAGCAGCAGGATCGGTGTTGTTTCTGACAGCGGTTGGGTCAGGTCCACCACCTGTACGGAGCCGTCGGCAAGCGCAAGGGCAAGATCGGACAGGACGGACATTGTTTAGTTCTCCTTAAGCGCGCGGGCGAACTCGAACCGGTTCTCCAGCATGTGGACATCGATGTGGAACAGCGGCGGCCCCGCCTCCTCGACCTTGGCGGTGATGCTGTGCAGTGACTCGTCCTTGATCCCGGCCTGGAACGCCGCCGTGAAGTCCTCCAGGGTGTCCACGGTCACCGCGTCAGCGATGCCTGCCGCCCGGGCAACCCCGGCCAGGTCAGATCCGGTGGCGGTGGCGGTGGGGAAGCCGCCGACCGAGAGCAGGCTTTCGTTGTCAAACACCACATGGGTCAGGTTGGGCGGGGCATAGCGGGCCAGGGTCGTCAGCCCGCCCAGGTTCATCAACACCGAGCCATCACCGTCCAAGACGACCACCCGCCGGTCGGGCTGGGCCATAGCGATGCCCAGCCCCATCGAGGACGCCAGCCCCATGGCGTGTTCCAGATAGAAGAAGTTCGGGCGATGCCCCAGCGAGTACAACTCCGCGGCGACCGCACCCATGATGGTCACGACGGCGCAGTCGGCCAGGTCGTCATAGATCGCCTCGAGGCAGTCGATGCGCCTCACGAAACCGGCTCCCACATCAGATCGCGGTTCAGCAACAACCCGACAGGCGACAACGAGGCCGACGCCAGCGTGGAGGCCTTGGCGATCTCTGACTCCACCGCGTCAGGCTCCCGCAGTTCGGCCCACAAGATGCCCAACGCGTCCAGGACCCGGCGGGTGACCTTGCCGCCCTCGGTCTGCCACGGGTCGGTCTCGCCGAAGTGACCTCTGTCACTGATCAGCATCAGCAGTGGGATCTTGTACAGCTGTGCCCCGCTGACGATGCCGTTGATGGAGGCAAGCAAGCCATGGTTTTGCAGCAGCATGGCCGAGCGCGCGCCGGCGAGGTGCGCACCCATTGACACACCCACGCCCTCTTCTTCCTTGGCCAAGCGCACCAATGTCACGGCCGGATCGTCTTCCGCCATGCGGACCAGATGGACGAGCCACGTTTCGGGCAGGGCTGACATCACCGACACGTCCGCCGCGCGCAGCGCGTCATATATGGCTTTGGAGTTCCGCTCGGATACCGGCACCGCGCAACGATTGCACCTTGGTTGCCTGTCGTCAAGCCAGTTCCGCTAGCGACGACGTGTGGCCCGTCAGCCCAGCCCGTTATTCAGCCCACGCCTCCGGGCGGCTGGTCAACTCTGCCCGGATCAACGGATGACCCGCGCGGCTGAGATACAGGTCACCGACAAATGGCAAAGCACCTGGCGCCCGGTGTCCCGGGGTCAACGGGGCAGGGGCGACCGTGACGTCGGCGGACACGATGTCACCGACCAGCCCACGCGTGGAGTGGATGCCCGACGGCAGATCGATGGCGATGATCGGGGCGCCGGTCGAGGACAACAACCGGATCATCGACGACACGTCGTCGTCAAGCGGTGGGTCGAACTCTCGTCCCAGCAGCCCGTCGATGATCGTCCCCGCCCCCGCGATGACCGCAGCGGCTTTGTCAGGGTTCAACTCTTCGACGTTGAGGACGACCACCGCTTGGCCGTCCTGGTCCAAATGCTCGGCCACCGTCATCGCCACGTCCCCCGTCCGACCGTGACCAACCAGCACCACGACCGAACCCTCGGCACGGCGCACCAGGCGGTGCCATGCCGTCACGACATCCGCCGCCAGCCGGTTTGCCCCGGGTGCGGCCCCCTCCCCTACGGCGACGGGCTCGCTGTCGATGTCGCGCAGCCGGGGTGCCGACAGTGCCGGGGCCGAAAGCAACCCCGCCGCAGCGGGGTCCTCCCACGGCCGGACCTGGTGTTCTGCACCAAGGTCGCCTGGCTGGGTGCCGCCGCTCCAGTCAGGATCCATGAGCTGTAACAGGGTCCCGGTGACGACCGCGGTCGCGCCCCACAACAGTCGCTGCGGAGCCAGCTGCCACGCCCAGGTGGCCCCGGACGCACGCAACTGCACCGAGCGCCACAACCCCCGGTCCCGCAAGGATTCCGTTGACACCGTGATGATCTCTGCCACCTCACCGTCATTGGGTATCAACGGGTGTGGTCGATCCCACCCTGCAACCACCGCGGACATCCAAAACCTTGACGGTGGGATGTAGAAGGCAGGTAGACGGCCCAGCACGGTGACAGAGGAGGGATCCAACCCGATCTCCTCGTTCGCCTCGCGGAGCGCCGCCTCGACAATGGACTCGCCGTCGTCGACTCGCCCCCCCGGAAAGCTGATCTGGCCCGGATGACTGGACAGGGTGGGCTGACGCCGCGTCAACGTCACGCTGACGTGATCGTCCACCCCGGGGGTCAGCAGCACCAGCGTGGCACCGACCCGACCGGTCGGCGGCGGGTCCAGACTGTCGGCCGGGAGCTCAGAAAGACGCTGACGCAGCGTCGTCAGACTCATGCCGCGGACGGAGGCGCCGGATCGGTGCCCCCACCGCGTTTGGAGGACAGGCTGGCGAGCTTGTCCTCCCCCCGTTGCTGGGGCTTGTCGGTGCGGATGTCGAACTTGCAGACAAACGACACCCGTGGGGCGCCCTGCAGGACCGCGTCGCCGGCTTCACGCAAGGCATGCATGCACTCCTCCCAGGTGCCCTCGAGCAGGGTGCCGCTGGGATCGGTGCGGTAGCTGATACCGGTCGCTTCGACAGCATCCAATGCCCTCGCGACGTGTTCGGAGACGCCGGCAGACGCTGTACCTATTGGGGTGACGGAAAACCAGACCAACACGGTGTACTCCCTTTTGCCCTATTCCAACCCGCTGGTTTGCAATGTATTCCACTCGTCGCGGTTCGGCAGTCGTGCAGCCTGCTCCTACCCTCAGGCGGCGATTCCGCACCAGATGTAGGAGAAGTCATGAGTACCGTGTCATACGCCGACTACGCCGAGATAGACGAGTTCGAGCGCACCATCGATGCGTGGAAAGCCGGCGAGATCGACGACGATGCGTTTCGGGGGAAGCGTCTGCACATGGGGACCTACGGGATCCGCAACTCTGCCGACCACATGATTCGGATCAAGATTCCGGGTGGGCTGATCGAGCCGAACCACCTGGACGCTGTCGCCGACGTGGCGGACGGGTACTCCCGTGGTTTTGCGCATCTGACCACCAGGCAGAACTTTCAACTGCATTTCGTAAAGACCGACGAGGTGCCGGCGATGCTCCGGCGGCTTGCCGATGACGGGCTGACCACCAGAGAGGGATGCGGCAACAGTGTCCGCACCATCACCCAGTCCCACCTGGCCGGCATCGATCCCGAAGAGGTGGTTGACACCCGCCAGGCAGCCGAGACGGTCACGCGCTACTTCCTGCGCCACCCTGCCACCCAGTCGCTGCCTCGGAAGTTCAAGATGGCCTTTGAGGGGTCCAGCCGGGACCACGCACAACTGGGCATCCACGACATCGGGTTCCTGGGCATGGTTGCCGAGGACGGCCAGGTCGGCTTCAAGCTGTTTGTCGGCGGCGGGCTGGGGTCTTCGCCACGAGAAGCCGACGTGTTCGAACCGTTCACCCCGGCGCATCGGGTCCTGCCGACGGTCGAGGCGATTCTCCAGGTCTTCGACGAGCACGGCGAACGCAAGAATCGCGTCCGCGCACGGATGAAGTTCCTCCTGAACAAATGGGGTATCGAAAAGTTCAGGGCTGAGGTAGAGACCCGCCGCCTTCGTCTGGAGCGCGAGAACGACTACCCCACCCTTGAACTGCCCGTCAGACCGTCGGCGCGGGCTGCCGCAGCCGAGGGTGGCACTCTGGTCGACGCACCCCTGCCCCCGGCAGGTTCGACACTTGCCCCCGGCGTCCTTGAAGTCTATGAGAAGTGGCGCGACGCCAACGTCTTCGCCCATCCCGGTGCCGACCCGGACGAGGTGTCCTTCGGCGCGTACGCGACGTTCCACCTGGGCGACGTGACCAGCAGCCAGATGCGGTCCCTGGCGAAGGTGTGGCGCGAGATCGGTGATCACGTCAGCGTCCGCACCACCATCCGCCAGAACCTGCTGTTCGTCGGCCTGGCCGCAAACGAGGTCCCGGTGCTTTTTGCCGCCCTGCACGCCGAAGGCATGGACCTGGCACGTGCGGAGAAGTCCGGCGATGTCGTGTCCTGCCCCGGGGCGGAAACCTGCAACCTTGCGGTGACCGCCTCACGCGGGCTGGCCGGTGCGGTGACCGATGCCCTGCAGGCCAACGGGCTGCATGAGATCGAGGACGTTCGGATCAACATCTCGGGCTGCCCCAACGCCTGCGGCCAACACACCACTGCCGACCTGGGCTTTTCCGGGATGGCCCGACGTGACCCCGAGGGCAACGAGGCCCCTGGGTACCGCGTCTATGTTGGCGCACGGGTGGACCAGGGCGGTGCCAAGTTCGGTCATTACGTCGCCAAGGTCCCGGCCAAGAAGGCCCCGGACGTGGCGGTGGCGCTGTTGGAGCGCTACGCCAGCCAACGTGACCTGGGCGAGCAGTTCGCCGACTGGGTGGCCCGTGTCGATCCCAAGGTGTTGAAGGTCGAACTCAAGCAGTACGACTCGATGCCCGACCTGGACGAAGACCCTGACTTCTACGCCGACTGGGGCAACTCCACTCGCTTCGCAGTCCAACTCGGCCAAGGCGAATGCGCGTGACATCCCAGTAGGATCTGGCCCCGATGGGTCAAGTGCAAGCCGTGGTCAGCGATTTGGACGGCACCTTTTGGTCAGGCCAAGCGGTCGTCCACCCCACCACGCTCGCGGCGGTAGCTGAACTACGGGCCCGTGATGTCAAATTGCTGTTCGCCACGGGCCGGCGCTATGCCTCGGCGCAGCGGGCGTTGGATCCTTTGGGCCTGGCGGGTCCGGCGGTCTTGATGTCCGGCGCCGTGGGGGCCGATCTGCGGACCGGTGAGGAGTGGCACCGCCAGGCGTTCAGCCCCAAAACAGGGCAGGCGGTGCTGGACGCCTTTGTGTCCCAAGGGTTGGCCCCAGTGGTTTACGTCGGCGACGACCGAACCGACACGGTCATCACTGTCGGGTGTTCGACCAGCCCGACTCATCGGGCCACCCTCGGCCCGCCGGACCCAATCGGCCTGGAGCCGGAGATCACCGCCGGTCGGGTGGTGGGCTTCGGTGTCTGCGGGATCGACCAGGCCTTCACTCCGGCACTGGAGGCAGTGGCTGAACAGATCCGCGGCACCGCCCAAGGGTGGTTGGGGCCGGATCATGTCATGGGCGGCTGGACCTTGATGGTTGGGCCGGGTGGGATCAGCAAGGTCAGCGCGATCAGCGGCTGGTGTGGGACCCACGGTTTGACCCCCGACCAGGTACTGGCGGTCGGCGATGGCAGCAATGACCTTGAGATGTTGGCCTGGGCCGGGACGTCTGTGGCGGTGGTAGGCGGGGTGACAGCGGCAAACGGAAGCGACCACGTGATCGACAGGCCCCAGGACGGTGGCTGGGCACGCCTGCTCGACCTGTTGTGAGGAAGGGACGTTGCCATCACGTCACGGTCAAATGTCGCTCCAGCGCCCGGGAAATGACGCGGTAACCAGTTGGCCCTAACGCGAGGAGCCGTTTGGTCACCAGACCTTGCAGGGTCGAGCCGATATCGGAGGAGGATCGTCGTCCGACGGCCTGGGCCAAGGCGGTGCCGTCTGGATCCTGCTCGGCCAGCCGAGCAGCGGCCGATAAGACCTGAAGTTGCAGCTCGGTCAGTCCGGCTATGCGACTGCGGACGTGCCCCTCGACCTCACGCCGGGCACGGGCCCATCCCGCTCGTACCTCTTGCGCAGTAATGACCGGGCCCGTCCCTGCGTCCCATGCCGCAGCACCTGCCAATTGGAACAAGAACGGATCGCCAAGGCACTGCTGGATCAGTTCTTCACGAGCGGCCGCCTGTAGACCGACCAGTTGTGGCCCCTCGTCGGTGACACCTCAAAACCATCATTGAAGGCGAACACCAGGGCGGCGCGGACTTCCTGGTCGGTGAACGGCTCGAGGTAGGTCGTGGCAAAACGACGGGAGAACGTTGCTCCGGCGCCGGACGCCCGTTGCGGAAAGTGCGGCAGACCCGACAGCAGCACCGCGACCGGTGCATATTGCTCGACCGCCGCTCCGGTGACATCCGTCGCAGCAAGTCGCATCTCCAACACGTCGCCGAGAAGGGTCAACAACTGAGACAACGGGGCTCCAGAGAGATTCTGCACTTCATCGACACGGATGACCAGCAGGCGATCGGTATCGGCCGCGTGCGCAGCCAGGGCCGCCAACAGCTCGGCCAGTCCCGCATAACGGTCATCGGCAGACGCCTCCACGGCGATGCGGGCCCCCCAAAGCCCGACCTCCCGAACCCGGCTGACCGCATGTTCCACTCGCGTTGCCATCCGCTCACCGGTGGCGACAAGGGGAGTCAAGGCATCAGCCAGGGCGGCTATGGGATCGCGACCGCGCGCCAACCGCAAAGGGCCGGCAACCAGGTCCCCCTCGGCGAGGAGTTCACCCGCGACACGGTTGACCAAGACCGACTTTCCAAGACCTGCATCACCCAGATACGTTCGACCACGTTCGAACCCAGACCACCATTTGAATAGCAACGGTAGAACGACATCGGGAGTATCCGGGACCATGTCGTGATCGGTGATCCAACTGTTCAATATCGAGATGGGCACGCAACCGGTCCAAGATGGGTCAACTCGACCCCGGCAATCCCTGCCCCCTCGGCCAATTCCCGTTTCGCCGAAGCCAGCCACCCCTCCCCCACATCGCAGACACCTCCAAAGGCCAAATCCCACAAGGACGGGGCCACGTCCTTCCACGGCGCTCGTTGATGGACGACGACTCGGCCATCGGTACGGATAACCACCACGTAGGTGCAACGGTGGCGTGCACCGCGGCGTCGCATCTCTGCCCGGTCGATGACCTCGATCACGTTGCCATTGACGTCAACGATCCCAACTTGTTGAC
>JBBSNE010000031.1:0-13770 GCA_038232815.1 Euzebyales bacterium
GGGGCGGGAAGGAATTCTCGACCTACAAACTGCGGACAATGGCCCACGACCGACGTACGACCAGTACCGCAGACCTCCAGGCGCACGCGCGGGGCCGCTGGGACGGCATCGAACGGCGGATCACCCACAAGAGCCAGACGGATCCCCGGATGAACAAGGTGGGACGTCTGCTCCGAACCTTCTCCGTCGACGAAATCCCACAACTGTTCAACGTGTTGAAGGGCGACATGAGCCTGGTCGGCCCCCGCCCCGAACTACCCATGGTCGTGGAGAAGCACTACGAGCCCTGGATGCACCGTCGTCACGTCGTCAAACCGGGAATGACCGGACTGTGGCAGGTGTCCGAACGTGGTAACGGCATGATGCACGAACATGTCGATGTCGACTTGGACTACGTCGACTCCATGGGTCTGTTGACCGATCTTCGGATCCTGCTGGCGACGCCGCACGCCGCGCTCGGGCCTCGCCGGGGATACTGACCACGCCAAAACGGCTCGGCACCCGAGAAGTGTTGATCTGGGATGTGCTGAGCAACTACCGTCCGGGGCATGAACGCAACGGCCACCGCACCGACGCTTCCCGACGGTCTTGTGGCCGTGGTCAAGGAGGACTGCGAGACCTGCCAGACCGTGGTGCCCGTCCTGCAGGAACTGGCAGCCCAACCCGGTCTGACCGTGTACTCCCAGGACAATCCCTCCTTCCCTGCGGGAATGTCGGTCCAGCACGACGACGACCTGTCGGTCAGTTGGCACCACAACATCGAAACCGTGCCCACCCTGTTACGGGTCAAAGACGGTGTCGAGGTCGAACGAACCGTCGGCTGGTCGCGTCCCGACTGGCAACGCCTCACCACTGTTGAGGGGATCGGGGCCGACCTGCCGGAGATGCGACCGGGGTGCGGCTCGTTGAGCGTCGATCCCGACACCATCGACCAACTGCGGGTGCGGTTCGGTGGCTCGGTGCTGGCTTCCCGACGCGTCGACGTCGCGGATGCACAGGACGAGCTTGAGATGATGTTCGAGCGGGGTTGGACAGATGGTCTGCCCGTCGTTCCCCCGACCGAGGCCCGGGTCTTACGGATGCTGGCGGGCACATCCAGAGATCCGGCCGCCATCGTTGCAACCGTGCCCCCGGACCTGGTCGATGTCACGGTCGAGAAGGTGGCCATCGCCGCGGTGATGGCCGGGTGCCGCCCGGAATACCTTCCCTGGGTGCTCACCGCCGTCGAGGCGGCCTGCAACAACGAGTTCAACATGCACGGGCTGCTCGCGACCACGATGCCGGTCGGTCCCGTCATCATCTGCAGTGGCCCCGGCACCCGGGCGATCGGCATGAACTCCGGCGGCAACGCGCTGGGCCAAGGCAATCGAGCGAACTCCACGATCGGCCGGGCCCTTCAATTGGTGATCCGAAACGTGGGCGGCGGGCGCCCCGGTGAGGTTGACCGCTCAACCCACGGCGGACCGGGGAAGCTCAGCTTCTGCTTCGCCGAGAACGACCCCGAGTCGCCCTACGGGACGCTGGCAGGACAACACGGCATCGACGATGGCGTCGATGCGCTGACGGTGTTCGCCGGAGAAGGCCCCAGGTGTGTGGTGGACCAGCTCTCCCGCGAGCCCGATTCTCTGGCCAGGTCCCTGGCCGCCAGCTTGCAGACGTTGCACCATCCCAAACTGGTCATGGCCTTCGACGCGATTCTGGTGATGGGGCCGGAACACGCCAGGGTGTTTGCCGAGGCCGGGATGAACCGCAACGCCATCATCGATCTGCTGATGACACACCTCGTCCGCCCTACGGACGATCTGCTTCGCGGCGCAGACGGGATGGCGGAAGGGATCCCCGCCGGCGCCGCTGACGATGCTGAAATGGCGAAGTTTCGTCCCGGAGGGCTGATGCTGGCCTATGCCGGCGGTGGTGCTGGACTGTTCAGCGAGATAATCGGCGGTTGGGTCAACGGCGAGGCTGGCTCCACTCCCGTGACCCGGGCCGTGACATACTGACGTCCGACCCTGGAGGAACTCCCATGACAACGACCATTTTGGACCCGACCGGTGAACAACAGGTCGCTGAACGTCAACGGCTTGACCGCCCGGCGTCGCTCGACGGGTTGACCATCGGTCTGCTGGACATCTCCAAGCCACGCGGCGACATCTTCTTGAACCGCATCGAGGAACGACTGAGCGGCGTAGGCGCGAAGGTGAAGCGCTACCGCAAGCCCACCTTTGCAAAGCCCGCGCCGGTGGACCTGCGCCAAGAGATCGCGACCCATTGTGATGCGTTGATCGAGGCACTTGCTGATTGAGGCAGTTGCACGTCGTGCAGTGTGCATGACATCAATGACATGGAACTCCTGGGCGTACCAGGGGTGTTCGTCGCTTCCGAACAGTTCGTCGACGCCGCCATTTCGCAGTCGACGTCCCTGGGGTTCGGATCGGTCGCACGGGTCTTCACGCCACATCCGATCCAAGATCGAACCGATAAGGAGATGACGGCCTACGCCGACGCGGTGTTCACAGAGATCGTGACGGCTCTGGTTGCTAGTTGATTCCACGGTTACCCAAAGGTAACCTACCAGGGAGTAACTTATTCTCCCTGGAGCTTGATCTGATGTCTCATTACCGCAGCAACCTTCGCGATGTCTTCTTCAACCTCTTCGAGGTCAATCGGGTCGGTGACTATCTGGGAACGGGACCGTTCGAGCACATGGATGCGGACGCGGCTCAGGATGTTTTGCGTGAGGTGGACCGCTTGGCCCGAGAGGACTTTGCCGCAAGTTTCGCCGCGGCAGACCGGACGCCCCTGACGCTGGACAGCCACACGGGCGACGTCACGGTCCCGGCGGAGCTGAACCAGTCGCTGGACGCGTTCTTCGACAACGATTGGCATCTGCTGTACGTGCCGACCCACCTGGGTGGGTACGGTGCCGCCCCGTCGGTGTCGTGGTCGGCCTCAGAACTCCTGGTGGGAGCCAATCCCGCAGCGTTCTTTTTCACATCCGGGCCGTTTTTTGCCGTCATTTTGGACGAGGTGGCCACCCAGGCGCAACGTGACCGCTTCGTCAAACCCATGATCGAGGGCAAATGGGGAGCGACCATGGTGCTGACCGAGCCAGATGCCGGTTCTGACGTCGGTTCCAGTCGGACCAAGGCGACTGACAACGGTGATGGCACCTGGACCGTCACCGGCAACAAACGCTTCATCACCAACGGCGACTTCGACTGGCCCGACAACATCATCCATCTGGTGCTTGCCCGTCCCGACGGTGCCGTGGAGGGCACCAAGGGGTTGAGCCTGTTCGTGGTTCCGAAGTACTGGGTCGAGCCCGACGGTTCGATCGGTGACCGAAACGGTGTCCACGTGCGCTCCATCGAAGACAAGATGGGTATCAAGGCGTCTTCGACCGCAGAGTTGTACTTCTCCGATACCGAGGTGCCGGCACGCGGAATCCTGGTGGGCGAGGTCCACGACGGCATCGCCCAGATGTTCAAGGTCATTGAATACGCACGGATGCTGGTGGGCACCAAGGCCATCTCGACGTTGTCGACGGGATACCTGAACGCCCTGCAGTACGCCACCGAACGCGTCCAAGGCCCTGACCTGAAGGCGGCCATGGACAAGACGGCACCACGGGTGCCGATCATCCGCCATCCGGATGTGCGTCGGATGCTGATGACCCAAAAGGCCCATGTGGAGGGACTGCGTGCACTGGCCGCCTACACCGGGTTCGTGCAGGACCAGATCAAGCTGGCGCACTCAAACGTTTCCCAAGACGTCAAGGATTGGGAACGACTGAACGACCTGCTGCTGCCCATGGTCAAGGGATATGGCTCTGAGAAGTCCTATGAACTGCTGGCCATGTCGCTGCAGGTGTTTGGTGGCGCCGGCTATACCCGTGACTATCCGATTGAGCAGTACATTCGCGATGCCAAGATCGACACCCTGTATGAGGGCACGACGGGCATCCAGGGAATGGACCTGTTCTTCCGCAAGATCGGAAAGGACCAGGGTGCGACCTTGACGCGTCTGCTGACCGACGTACAGGAATTCGCCAAGGGAGAGGCCGGCAACGGTCATTTGGCCGATCAACGTCAGCGGTTGCAGACAGCACTGGAAGACGTGCAGGGGATGCTCGGCTCGATGGTGCAGTTCCTGGGAGAGGACCTGTACAAGATCGGGCTGAACACGACCCCGTTCCTGTTCAGCCTCTCCGAGTTGGTCATCGGATGGCTGTTGCTACGCGGGGCTGACGTCGCCATCACCGCCAGGGCGGCAGGCGATCTGAAAGATGGCGACGACGACTTCTACGACGGCAAGATCATCGCTGCGAAATGGTTTGCGGACAATGTGTTGCCACAGTTGAGCGCGCGGCGTGAGATCATGGCTGCCACCCAGGCCGATGTCATGGGGATGGCCGACGCGGCGTTCTGACAATCCTCCAACCACTGGTCTGCGGCGCTTCACCGCCGAGCATCTACCGTGTGCCCGATGTCAACCGACCGACGCCACACCGTCATCGCCGACGCCACCCCGGTGGTCTATGAGTTGGCGCTGGAAATTGCAGACGCGTTGGACCGGCAAGCACTGGACCTGCACGCCTGCACCATACGCGGGTGTCTGGATGCGTCCGACACCCGTTCACGCCACCAGCATCTGCAGGTCGAGATGGAACGCTTGACACAATTACCGGCAATCCGGGGCAGTCAGCTGGGTCCAGACATCGCGGCCGCAGTCCGCCGACTGCAAGCCCTGACCAGTGTCGACCACACCCCGGCGCAACCGCTGTATGTCGCCATGCGCGATCTGGTCGACCACCTGGAACTGAACGGGTCGGGCCGGTGGGTGCAGCGACTACGCGCCGTCGTACGCGATCCAAGCCGCACGGCCGCGTCCAGAATGCAACGATTGGCTGACGTTCTGACAGCGATGTCGCCGGGCAGCGCGGGATTGCCCCTCGGTTCGATCAACCGGGTGCAGGCAGTCGTGCAACGATTGCCTCGCCAGACCGACCCCGACCTGGCCATGAAATACCTTGAGTTCGCGACCCAACCGCCCCGGCCCTCGCGTCTTCGGCAGTCCGGTGCGAGCGACGTCGACAACGCCTGTTGATGGCGACCACAACGATCTGTGTGCCCGCGCAGGCAGGTGAGGCAGACCGGGCTGCATTGTTACGGGAACCGGCGCTGACCCTCCGGCAGGGGGGGTTGGTGGCTTTCCCGACCGAAACGGTCTACGGCCTGGGCGCTGACGCCCTGAACGACCAAGCGGTGGCCCGCATTTATCACGCCAAGATGCGCCCGCCCGACAATCCGTTGATCATCCATCTGCCAGACCCGACCTGGTTGGATCGAGTCGCTGCCGACGTCACCCCGGCGGCCCGAGGGTTGGCGCTTGCATACTGGCCGGGGCCGTTGACGATTGTCCTGTCCGCCGCCGCATCCGTTCCCTCCGTGACGTTGGGTGGCCTGTCAACCGTCGCCGTTCGCATTCCCGCCCATCCGATTGCCCGGGCATTGATCAGCGCGGCGGCCACGCCGGTGGCCGGGCCCAGCGCCAACCTCTCGGGACGGCCATCGCCGACCACCGCCGGCCACGTGTTGGCTGACCTGGACGGCCGCATCGACTGGATCATCGATGGGGGGCCATGCGCCCTCGGGATCGAATCGACGGTCGTTGATGCACGAGGGGCAGAACCGAGAATACTCCGTGAAGGAGTCATCACCCGGGAGATGCTTGGCCTCGACCTGGACGGGACCGTAGCCGGTCCGACGACCAGGTCCCCGGGCACAGGACATCCTCACTACCGGCCAGACGCACGGGTGGTTGTCGCCCCCATGGGAGACGGTGCCGATGTGGCCCGACAGCTGTCAGACCGGCAAGTTGTCGGGTTTGTGGGTCCAGACCACGATCTGGGTGATACCGACGTGCGGGTGTTGGCACAACCGCTTGGAGCCGAAGAACTTGGGGCCGTCCTGTACGGCGCCCTGCGGCGGGCCGACAGTCTGGGAGTGGAAGTCGTCGTGATAGAAGCGGTCCCTGCGGACGGGGTGGGTCGGGCCGTGATGGATCGCCTACGACGCGCCGCGGGCATGTCAGGTTCCCAGACGGTCACGAATCTGACGTAGCAACACGATCTCTTCAGGGGTCTGTTCCTCTGGCACCTCTTGCGTTGTCTCATCACGCCTGGCCCGCATCAAGACATTGGCCGCCTTGACGAACACGAACAACACTAGACCGACAAGAACGAAGTTGATGACCGCGCCGATCACCTGCCCGACCAAGAACTCCGTCCCCGACACGTTGACGACCACATCGCTGATCTCCTGCTCCCCGACCAAAAGGGCGATCAACGGGTTGATGATGCCTTCGACCATCGCCGTCACAATGGCAGTGAATGCGGCACCGATGACGACCGCAACCGCCAGATCTATGACGTTTCCCCGCAACAAAAACTCTTTGAATTCGTTGATCATCTCATGAACCCTTTGACCTACCCGTCCGGACGACGCCGGCAAGACCCCACGGCGTCCAGACGGCCGCGTGAGACCTCCCCACGACAGCCCCAAGACATGGGTACCGTAGGCGGGGTGTCAAGCAACACCGCCGACTGGCTGCTGGAGATTAGCGACCTGACCGTCGGCCGCAACGGTGACCCCACCAGCGATATCATTCGCCAGTCAAAAGCGCTGGCCCACCAGGTACGGACCGCAGCGACTGCCTATGTTGCCTCCAACCATTGCGAGGATCACAACTGCCATCAGGACTGCGCACTGGCGGGCATCGACGGTGGCCCCGCAGCCTGCCGTCTGGCTGGAGCATTGGCCTTCGCCACAAATGGGATGGCCCCGTCTGAGGGATGCGCCGCCACCTATCTGCAAGCGGTCAGGGCGGCGGCTCCGGCGGTCTTTCACTGCCGTCGGCACGCCCATCCCACGGGCGAATGCTGGTTTGCCAACGACGCCACCGATGCGTGCGGGGACGTGCTTGCGGTGTCTCACCGGGTCGCCGCATAAATGCGTTGCTCAGGAGTACTCAGCCGAGGTGTGAGGACAAAAAACTGAGCGTGCGGTCCCAAGCGATCGCTGCAGCGTCGGGGTCATAGCTGCCCATTCGGTTCTCATCGTTGAAAAAGGCGTGTGAGGTGCCCCCGTAGACGTTTATCGACGCCGTGCCGCCCGCGTCGCGAATGGCCTGGCCCATGTCCAACGCCTTGTGCGGTGAGGCGAAGTCATCGGTCTCTGCGTAGTGACCAAGGACGGCCCCGCGGATGGCGGTCAGATCGGGCTGACTCTGCAACACCCCGTAGAAGGGCACCGCCGCCCCGATCTGTTCACCGCGCTGGGCGGCCAGTTGGATGACAAATCCCCCACCCATACAAAATCCGACCGTTCCGACGCTGTCGCCGGTGACCGCCTCATGATCCAAGAGGAAGTCGACCGCGCCGCCCAGGTCCCGCGCCGCGTCCGCCTCAGGCAGCTGCTGCATCATCTCCCCTGCCTCGTCGGCATCATGCGCGGTCTTGCCGCCATACAGATCCGGCGCCAGCGCGACATACCCCTCCTGTGTGAACCGGTCAGTGACGTCGGCAATGTGATCTGTCAGCCCCCACCACTCCTGGATGACGATCAGCCCGGGTCCAGAGCCAGACTCCGGCGTCGCCAGGTAGCCGTGGGCCGTCTGTCCGTTGGAGGGAAACTCGACATTCTGATGGGGCGTCTGTCCAGCCATGGGTTGCTCCTAAGGGGTTGTTGTCACTGTCGAGGAGGACCCTACCCCCCCCATCCACGCGAATGTTTCAGTTTGCGCTGCCGCCCCAACCGGGGGTCCCCCAATAGACCGCGTCGGGCGGAAATTCGCCCAGTACCCGGTCCTCGATACGTGCTGCGGCGGCAAGGGCCGACAGTTCTTCCCGCGACGTCGTCCCTGCCACATAGCCGGGGAGGGAGCCCAGGAACGAGGGTTCATGCAAGGGGAACACCGCATCGAGCACCCAGGGTGCCGGCTCGGTGTGGTCCCGATCGCTGGATACCGCCAGCCAGACGTGGTCGATCTCGACCGCGGCCAGGCCCAGACGGCCCCGGGTGACGACGGCGCTCCATCCCAACCGGTCCAACAGGCCGGCAACCCTGGCGGCCGCGCCCCGCGGATCGTTGGGCAACAAGGGATGGTCGGCGTGGACTTGGGCCAATCCCTTGACCAGTGGTTCGCGGAGCGACGGCTCAAGCGGGCTGGAGGCGAAAATCTTGCGCATCAACCTCCTCTCGGCCCCTGGGGGGCGGGTGCCATGTTCGCTGGTGTTCACCACCCATTGTCTCACTCTTCATCTGAACCTGTGTGATCTTCATCCGCCCGGTCGTGCTGCCCCGGCAGTCGCCCAGCGTCTGTAGCCACCCTGGCCGCAAGCGTCGTGCGCCGTTCCGACAGCCCCGCGCCGACCCGTGTTGACGCCTCCGCCAGCAGACCAGCGTCCCCGACCAGCAACAAACCGCGGCGGGCGCGCGTCACGGCGGTATAGGTGAGTTCCCGGGTCAACATCGATCGCTGCCGGCGGTCCAACACCAACACGACCACAGGCCACTCGCCACCCTGTGACTTGTGGACCGTCAGGCACCAGGCAGGCGACAGTTGGTTCAAACGCTCGCCCTTCAAGGTCACCTCGCCCTGGGGGAACGCAATGGTCACGCTGCCCTCAGCCTTGTCGGTCGCGGCCACCTCCCCGATGTCGCCGTTGGCCACATCGGCCTCTGGGTCGTTGCGGGTGGCAACCACCCGGTCGCCCTCGTGCCATCCTGCGACAGCGGGTCGGCCCGCAGCCGGGTTCAACCTGTCCTTCAGGGCCGCATTGATGGCGTCCACACCCGCGGGTCCGCGGTACAGGCACGACAACACCTGCACGTCGGCAGGCGCGCAGTCAAAGAACGCGGGGGCACGCTCAGCCACGATTTCGGCGATCCGCTGTGGTATCCCCGCCGTCCCTTCGGCGACTGCGAACACCTCGCCTTCCCGACCCACAACCGTGGGGCGGGCACCGGCGTTCAGCTCATGGGCCAAGGTGACGATGCGACTTTGCGCTGCCTGCCGGTGGATGTGGGTCAGCCGGGTGACCGTGACGGCGTCGCTTGCCATCAGGTCCCGGAGGGATGCGCCTGGCCCGACCGGCGGCAACTGATCAGGATCGCCGACCAGCAACAGGTGGGTGGGCGGTTCCAGCGCATCCAGCAGCGCACTGGCCAACGTCACATCGGCCATGGACCATTCGTCGGCAACGATCAAGTCCTGCGGCAGTGGATTGTCGACCGTCCGGCCGAAGCTGAAACCACCGCCGGGTTCCGGTCGGGCCTCGAGCAGACGGTGCACCGTTGTTGCCGAGTGGCCCGTCATCTCCTCCAGGCGCTTGGCGGCACGTCCCGTCGGAGCGCACAGCGCTATCTCAGCCCCTGCTTTTGAGGCACGACGAATCAACTCCGTGACAGTGTGGGTCTTGCCGGTACCCGGCCCTCCGGTCAGTATCGACAGCGGGCTGACCATCGCCGCTTCAATCGCATCGGCCTGTTCCGCAGTCAGATCCTCGTCACCGGGGTCGGTCTGGGAAGCTTGGGTGGTCAGCGGGTTGCTGCGTCCGACCGCCCCACCCAGCAGATCGGCGACACGGGCAGCGACGTTCACCTCGGCCTCATGCATCAGACGGGGGGCGACACGCCCGCCAGGTAGATCGTTGATCGGTTCAGGGTCGACGTCGATCTGGCCTGATTCAGCCGCGTGGTTCAGGGCGGCCTGGGCACGGTCCGACCCGTTGCCCACCACGGCCGGCAGGCGTTGCAGCACCTGATCGGTGGGTAGCCAGGTATGGCCGTCCCGCCAGCACAGGGCATTGACCAGGCCGACGGCACCGGCGCTGAGTCGCCGCGGGTCCGCCTCATCGATGCCCGCCGCCCGGCCCAAGGCGTTCACATGTTTCCAGCGGACACCAGGCAGTGACAGGAAGGCGTAGGGATCGTCGGTCAATATTTCTGTGGCCTGGTCCCCGAACTGCCGGACGGCCGCCTGTGCCACCGCAGGCCCCAGGTCGACGGTGGACAGTCGTTGAACCAACTGCGGGAGCAGGCCGGCGGACTGCCACGCGCTGTGGATCCGGGCGGCCAGCGCCGCCGACACGCCGGTCACCTGGATCAACTGCTCCGGGTCCTGTGCGATGACCTGATCAAGCCCGGTCCCAAAGGCCTCCACCAGTTTCGTCGCCAACTTCTGGCCCACCCCAGGAAAGCGGTCGCTCGCGAGAAAGGCACGCAGGCCGTCCTCGCTTCTGGGCGTGGCCAGTTCGTAGAAGTCCGCGTCGAAGGTGCGACCGTGTCGGGGGTGGTCGTTCCACCGGCCCACCAATTCCACAGCTTGCCCCGGGGTCAGGCTGGCCAGGGGCCCGGCTGCCCGGATCGCTCCGTCGTCGCTGTCCATGCTGACCACCCCGAACCCGGTGGCGTCGTTGGCATAGATGACATACACGACCTCACCGGCCACCCGCTCGGGGGCGTCGGTGCCGAACAGGTTGGTTACGGGGTCCACGGCCGACCAACGATACCGATCAGGGCGGTCGGGACGGCGCAGGCGTCCACAACCGACCTCCCGCTGGCCGTGGGGGCGGGGTAAAAGCCGGGCACCGAGGATGACCGGCCGGCTTGGCGGCGTAGCCTGGCCGTGTGCCCCAGACCCTCGGTGAGTTGCTGCGAATGCTCATCATCGCGGCGGTCCTAGTCCTGCTGGTCCGGGCCGGGCGTATGGCCTGGTCACGGCGCAAGTTGGCGGTACGAATCTGGAGGGCGATCAGGCCGAGGCACATCATTGGATCGTTGGGTCTGGTGGTCATCGTGCTGGGCGTGGCGCTGGCCTTGTTGGTGTTCGTGCCCTTTACCGGGGTGGGTTTGGGTCAGGTGGTGGGGCTGGAGGGAAACGCCGTGTTCGCGCCCATCGACGACGCGTTGGAGGCGCCGCTGGACGCCGCCGTCCAAGCCCAAGAAACCGGTGCGCCGCCACCGGGCGTCCCGTGGACGGACGTCGCCGCCGTGACGAGCTTTCTTGCCGCACTGGTCTTGATGTTTCCTCATCTGGCTCATGCCGAGGAGGCAGCCTTTCGATCGGGCTGGGAGAAACTGAACACTCGCCAGCAGATCCTCAGCGCCTTCCGGTTCGGCATGATCCATCTGATCATGCTTATTCCCCTGGCGGCTGCCCTTGCCGTCGCAGTAGCGGGGTATGTCTACGGTCGGATCTATGTACGCGCCTACCACCGGGCGGCCCGCCCCCGGCTGGTGATCCCGTCAGGGGCCCTCCCCCGGTTGGCTGAGGACGACCAGGGCCTGACCCGCCTGGTGATGGGCCCACCGTCGCCCGAGTACACCGTCGATCAGGTTGCAGCACGACGCCAGGCGGTGTTCGACGCAGCGGTCTGGCACGCAACGTTCAACACCACCGTCGCGCTGCTGGTCTGGGTGGGCTATATCCTCTCTTTTTGATATGGCCAGCACAGGGGACGCCAAACTGTCGGTACGGTTAAGCTTTCCGGCAGGAAATGACAAGCCGAACTGGCCGCTCGTATGCAACGCTGACGTCGCGTGAACGATCCACTGGAAGGGCTTGACCGCAACGGGAACATCGTGACGGGGGTTGCCAGGCTTCACATCTCCTCGCCGTATGACACCCTTGTCGCGGAGTGCGTCGACGCGCTCCTGGTCGGTCTGGGCCACCTCCTTCACAGCATCTTTGTCTACGGCAGCGTGGTGACCGGCCAGGCGGTTGTCGGCCGCTCAGACCTTGACCTGCTCGTCGTGGTGAAGCAGCACGGCGAGGCACACGAAATCCTCGCCCCTGTGCAAGCCCGAACCCCAATCGTCCGCAGCATCGGCGTCGGCGTCGTCACCTTGAACGACCTTCTGGCGCCCACCGAGGAAGGCCGCATCGAACGGTGCTTTTTGCATCACTACTGTGTCTGCGTCTGGGGTGAGGACCTACGGTCGCAGACCAGCCCATGCGAACCCACCCCCGCGTTGGCCCGGGGCTTCGCGGGTGGTTTGCTACAAAAGCTGCCCGCGGTCCTGTCGAGCGACTGGACGTCGGTCACCGACCCTGCCGCGTACGGACGTTATCTGTTGATGGCCGCCGCCATGGCGATGAGTGTCAAGGCCGACGACTGGTCGACCGACCGTGCCACAGGGGCGGCGCTGATTGCACAGCACGATCCACAAGCCGGCCAGGATGCGGCCGCCGTCTGGTCCTGGGCCGATTCCCAAGGCCCTTCATTCGGCAGCTTGCCGGAGGACCATCGCGCCCAATTGTCCCGGCTGAGCCGGTGGGTCCATGACGCTTATGAACGGTTGCCGCCTGACTGATCAATCAGGCGTCGATCGTTGGCACGTTGGCCATGGCCGCGGCAATCTTGTCCTCCGGGTAGTCGTAGTCCGTAAGTTCGCCGGCGAAGTAGGCGTCGTAGGCGGCCATGTCGAAGTGGCCGTGCCCGCACAAGGCGGTCAGGATGACCTTTTCCTCCCCACTGTCTTTGCAGGCCAGCGCCTCTCGTACCGTCTGGGCAATCGCGTGGGTCGGTTCAGGAGCGGGGACGATCCCCTCGGTGCGGGCGAACTGCACCGCACGTTCGAAGCATTCAGTCTGGCCGATGGCCTGCGCCTCGAACAACCCCAACTCATACATGTGGCTGATCAAGGGGGCCATGCCGTGGTATCGCAACCCGCCTGCGTGAATCGGGTCGGGAATGAAGTCGTGGCCCAGGGTGTGCATCTTGACCATCGGGGTCATGCCGGCCGTGTCACCGTAGTCGTAGCGATATTCCCCTTTGGTCAGCGAGGGGCAAGCGGCCGGTTCAACCGCAACGATTCTGGGATCGATCCTTCCGGCCAGCTTCTCGCGAAGGAAGGGGAAGAACAGGCCGCCGAAGTTCGACCCCCCTCCGGTGCAGCCGACGATCACGTCCGGCGTGTCACCGGCCTTGGCAAACTGCAGCAACGCCTCCTCCCCGATCACCGTCTGGTGCAACAAGACGTGGTTGAGCACGCTGCCCAGGGCATACTTTGCGTCAGGGTCCTGGGCGGCGATCTCGACCGCTTCGCTGATGGCGATGCCCAGGCTGCCGGGTGAGTCGGGGAATTCCTTGCGGATGGCCCGACCGGATTCGGTTAGCTCTGATGGTGAGGAGTGAATGCGTGCGCCCCAGGCACGGATCATCGACGCCCGGTACGGCTTCTGGGTGAAGCTCGCGGCCACCTGCCACACATCCAACTCCAACCCGAACAGGGCACAGGCAAAGGCCAGGGCGCTCCCCCACTGGCCTGCGCCGGTCTCTGTCGTCAACCGTTTGACCCCGGCCTCCGCGTTGTAAAACGCCTGCGGAACCGCCGTGTTCGGCTTATGCGACCCGGCCGGGCTGACCCCTTCGTATTTGTAGTAGATCCTGGCCGGGGTATCCAGGGCACGCTCCAGCCGAGTGGCCCGGAACAGCGGTGTGGGCCGCCACAGCCCGTAGACATCGCGCACCTCATCGGGGATGTCGATGAAGCGCTCGGTGCTGACCTCCTGTTGGATCAGCGACATGGGGAACAGTGGGGCCAGGTCATCAGGCCCGATCGGCTGGTGGGTAACGGGATGCAGCGGCGGGGGCGGCGGCGACGGCAGGTCGGGGATGACGTTGTACCACTGTCTTGGAATCTCCGATTCATCCAACGTGATCTTGTGCGGCGTATCGGACACGGGCGTTCTCCTGATCCTCGA
>JBBSNE010000032.1:0-13638 GCA_038232815.1 Euzebyales bacterium
GTTTGGGTGACGGGATTGCGCCAGGCGACCCAGCCCGCGGCCATGAACAGGCCCAGCGGGATCAGTCCGCCGACGTAGTGGATGTACAACTGCGCCACGCCCAAACCCTGGTCCAACAGCTTGATGCCGATCAGCGCCTGCACCATCAGCGCCACCTGTGCCGTGATCAGGCTGACCTTCGCCCCGCCACCCAGCGGCCGACCTGCCAGCGCCAGCCGGCCCGTCCATCCCGTGGCCACCAGCATCGCCAGCAACACAACCCCGCCGACCGCCTCATGGACGTTGGGCGACACGAAGATGTTGTCGATCACCCCGTCCTGTTCGACCACGGAGGCAAGGGCTACAGAGGCGAGGGGCATCGTCGCCCGAGTATGGCGCGCCGGTCTGCCATGAACACCGTCGGTGAACCGCCGGGTTGTGGACAACCGCAACGGCAATGTCGGCCGGGTTGGTTAGGCTCACGTGACCGTGGCCGCACCATCGACCGTCCCCGAGCATCTGCTGGCGCCTTTGAACGTCCAACAGGCGGCTGCCGCCAGCACACCATCGGGGCCGGTACGGATCCTTGCGGGCGCGGGAACGGGCAAAACCCGCACGATCACCCATCGCATCGCCGGGCAGATCGCCTCCGGCGCGTTCACTGCCTCCCAGATCCTCGCGGTCACGTTCACCGAGCGCGCGGCGGCGGAGATGCGGACCCGGATCGCGGCACTGCTGCAGGCTGATCCGAACCGGACCGATGCCGCTCCCCCGGCATCCGTGCGGGCCGTGACCTTTCACGCGGCCGCCTGGGCACAGGTCCGACACTTCTGGACCGACTTGATTGCCGCCGAACTGGTCACGCCGCCGCCCTCTGGTGGCTTGCCCGAGGTGTTGGGCTCAAAGATCCCGTTGCTGTTCCCGGCGGCACGGCGCCTAGGCGTGGACGTCGGCGACCTGGCCGCCGAGGTCGAGTGGGCCGCCAACGCCGACCTCGCCCCCGAACAGATCGCCACCAGCGGCCGTGACGAGCTGATCGACCCCGCCACCCTGGCCGAGGTGGCACAGGGCTACACGGACGAAAAGGCCCGGCGTGGCGCGATCGATTACGAGGACATGCTGCGATTGTCCCGCGAGCTGCTGTCCCTGGAGGGGCCCGCCGCCGGCATCCGTGATCGTTACCGGACCTTCACCGTCGATGAGTTCCAGGACACCAACACCCTGCAGTGGCGGCTACTGCGGGCCTGGGCCGGCAACCGGGACGACGTATGCGTCGTGGGCGACCCCGCCCAGACCATCTTCAGTTTCACCGGGGCCGACAGCACCTATCTACGACGCTTCGATCAGGCCTTCCCGGGCACGACGACCGTTGGGTTGGACCAGTCGTACCGCTCGACGCCGCAGGTGCTGGAGGTGGCGAACCGGGTCTTGGGCCGTCGCGCACCTGGCTTGCGGCCGACCATCACAGGCGAGGGTGCGCAGACCCCTGCCTTTGCCGAGTGCGAGGACGACGAGGTAGAGATCTCGGTGGTCATCAAAGCCATCACCGACCTGGCCGCCGAAGATGTCCCCTACCGCGAGATGGCCATCTGCTACCGCATCAACGCACAAGCTGCTCCGTGGGAGGATGCGTTGCGCAGCCACGACATCCCGGTGACGGTCCGGGGGGAGGGATCGTTCTATGACCGCAAAGAGGTCAAACAGGCTGTCCGCGCCCTGACCCAGGCCACACAAAGACCAACCGACCCCGGCCAGCCCCCGCCGGTGGTCGACGCACCGGTGGCCAACGTCAACGTCACCGCACAGGCCGAGGCGGTGTTCAACAGCGCCCTCTCGTGGCATCCCAACCACCCGCCGCAGGGTCGGCGTGCCCTTGAACGGTGGGAGGCCATCGAAGCCGTCCGGGACGAGGTGGCAGGTCTGGCAGAGGACGGCCGTGACCTGCCGGCGGTTTCGGCCGAGTTGGCACAACGGGTGGCCGCCGGCTCTGATCACAGCGCGGATGCGGTGACCCTGATGTCGCTGCACCGCGCCAAGGGAACGGAGTTCGATGCCGTGTTCCTGGTGGCGGTGGAGGAGGGCTTGGTGCCGATCAGCCATGCCTCCACCGATGACGACGTCGATGAGGAACGTCGTCTGCTGTACGTCGGAGTGACCCGGGCCCGACGCTGGCTGAACATCACCTGGGCCGCCCGTCGGCCGAACCGCCGCGGCAAGCCCACCAACCGCCGGCCCAGCCGCTTCATCTATGACCTGGGGGACGGCGCCCCCACGACCGGCGCCAGCCGCAACGGCCAGGCCGCCTCCGATGGGGGATCCGGATCACCTGTGAGCAGAATCCACCAAGCTGGCAGGCAGGGGCAGGGCCTGCAGGGGCAGGGCCTGCAGGGGCAGGCGAAACGCCCCACGTTGGACGATTTGCCCGACGGCGCCGACCCCTTGTTGGCCCAGCGGCTACGCCAATGGCGTCTGGAGCGCGCCCAGACCGATGGGGTGCCTGCCTTTGTGGTGTTCAACGACGCGACGTTGATCGAACTGGCCAGCAAACGGCCCACCGACCGCCGGACCCTGCTTCGCGTCAAGGGTTTCGGTCCCACCAAGGCCGACCGGTACGGCGGGGACGTGTTGGCAACCATCGCCGGCAGGGCATGATCGTGTCCATGACGCCCTCCGCGCTGTTCACGGACTTCTATGAATTGACGATGATGGCGGGCTATGCCGACGCCGGGATCGCCGACGCCCCGGCCGTCTTCGACCTGTTTTTCCGCAAGCCACCCGAAGGGGTCTCGGTCCTGGTCGCCGCCGGGCAGGAACTGGCCCTGGACTTCTTGGAGAACCTCGCGTTCACCGCTGAGGACCTGGACTACCTCCGCACCACGACCCTCCCCGACAATTTCGTCGACACCCTGGCCGAGGTGCGGTTCACCGGCGACGTCTATGCGGTGGCCGAGGGCACACCCGTGTTCGCTGATCAACCGGTCATGCGCATCGAGGCGCCCCTGGCACAGGCCCAGCTGGTCGAGACGGCCCTGCTGAACGCGATCTGCTACAGCTCCCTGGTCGCCTCCAACGCCGCGGAGGTCCGGCGTGCCGCCGGTGACAAGGGGGTGCTTGAGTTCGGAGCCCGGCGGGCGCACGGTCCGGATGGAGCCCTATCGGCCTCACGCGCGGCCTACGTAGGCGGCTGTGATGCCACCTCCAATGTCGAGGCAGCCCGACGGTTCGGCATCCCCGTATCCGGGACGCAGGCCCACGCCTGGGTAATGGCCTTTCCCTCGGAACTGGACAGCTTCCGCGCGTACGCCGAAACCTTTCCCGACCAGTGCATCCTGCTGGTCGACACCTACGACACCTTGGACGTCGGGGTCCCCAACGCGTTGATCGTCGCGCAGGAGATGCACGACCGGGGCCAGCGGTTAGCGGGCATACGGCTTGACTCCGGTGACCTGGGCGCGTTGGCGCGGGGCGCGCGGGCCCAACTGGACGCCGCAGGGTTTGGTGAGGTGCAAATAGTCGCCAGCGGCGATTTGGATGCCCCCCGGATCCGCAAGCTGATGGAGGCCGACGCCCCGATCGACAGCTTCGGGGTCGGCACGGCCCTGGTGACGGCGAAGCAGGACCCGACGATCTCGGGTGTGTACAAACTGGCCCACGTCGGGGACGAGGCAGTGGCCAAGGTCAGTGCCACCCCCGCCAAGACGACCAACCCGGGCCGCAAACAGGTATGGCGCAGCGAGGACGGCGATGTAATCGGTCTGCAGGCCGAAGATCGGCCGGGCCGTAGCCTGCTATTGCCGGTGATGCGTTCGGGAAGCCGACTGGACCAACCCCGCGCCCTGGCAACGGTCCGCAAAGAGGCGCTGCGGATGCGCACCGAACTGATGACCCTGGCCCCCGGCGGTGAGGTGATGAACTGGCCGTCGCGCCGGAGCACCCCTCTGGAGGAATTGCGGGGTCTGGTGCTGGCTGACATGGCCGACGGCACCCGCGACGGAATCGCTGGGTAGCAACCGTCGTGACCGCCCGGCCGCGGTTTCACGTCACCGCCCCAGGCAACTGGCTGAACCTCCACGGATTTGGTGCAGTGGACCCACCAGGCGGTGGCACTGTCCCCAGGAACGGAAGGGCCGGACCGTGACGGGTGCTGGTCAGGCTGCGCACGGATTGTCAACGGGATGCCCTTGTTGTTCTACACCGGAGTGGTCGCGGGCCCACCCCGTTCAATCGGACCGGGACCCCACCGCGACCCCTACGTGTTTCGATTTGACGACCGATGGGGTCTGCTGCTGGGCAGCGACCGGGGTACCGATCCGACACCGGGCGGGACGGTGTTGCTGTACGAATCAGACGACCTGGATCACTGGACCTACATGGGCGTCTTCTTCCACAGGGCGAACACCGCCGGCCCGATCCCGACGTGGACGCTGTGGGAGTGCCCGCAACTGCTGTTCATCGACGGCCATGCCGTGCTGATCGTGTCCGTCCAAGAGCCCAAGGATCATCCCCATAGTCTGAAATACTCCGTCTGGTTCGTCGGCACGGTGTCTGGGCGACGCTTCCAGGCAGAGTCCATGGGGAGGCTGGATCACGGTGACGTCTTCTATGCCCCTGCCGCCATGCAGGACGAATCCGACCGTCCGCTGCTGTGGGGGTGGTTACGAGACGTCGAAGCGGCCGCTGCAACCGGCGCAGACCATTCCGGGGCACTCAGTCTGCCCCGCACCCTCAGTGTGGTGGACGGTGAACTGCTGGTCAGCCCCGTTCAGGAGTTGTGTGGACTGCGCCGTAGAAGTCAGCCGGTAACCGCCGCAGGTACCCAAACACCGCTGGCGCCCGAGCATCCCCGTTGGGAGCTTGAGATCGACCTGGCTGACGTGACCGGCGCGGTGGAGGTATGCCTTCGCAACGACGGCAAGGTATTGGCCACGCTTACTGCCGACATGGAGGGCTTGATCCTAGGAATCACCCGCGCGGCCCCGCATAGGGATGATTGGCAGGTTCCGCTGAAGGCCGGGGACCGCGTGCGGGTGTTCGTCGATGTCGTCCTTCATGACCTGAGGGCCACGGTCTGACACCGCACTGAATCCTATTCTGCCGCCGGCGATGCGGCGCCCGACGACGCAACGGGTCGCATGTAGGACAACCCACCCCCGCCCGGCACCTCGACCAACTCGCCCGCACGGGCGAACGCGATCAGATCATCTCTGGCAGCCCGCAGATCGACGTGTGCGTCGACGGCATATTCACGCAGGTTGATTGTCTTGCCCGGCAGCAATTCGGCAATGATTACCCGGCCCGGTTCCGGCAAGGCGGGTCGGGGGCGGGGGTCGAGCACATCCGCGGCCTGTTCCAATGCGCGGGCCAAGGCCCCCGTGTGGCGTTCCAGCCAGCGCGACAGATCACCGGCCCGGCGCATGGTCGCCGCGACCTCGGCGTAGTAGCCGGTCGCGTCGGCGGACAGCTGTGCTTCCAACACGGCGGCACCGTGAGTGTCGATCCCGCCCGCCCGCAAGATCAGCCGGGCAAATACCCTGGCCACCCGGCCGTTTCCCGACTCGAAGGGTTGGATCTCAAGAATTCGTTCATGGGCGATCCCGGCGATCACCGCCACGGGCATGACCAGGGTGCGACGCTGCAACCACTGACCCAACTCCGCCATGGCCGGCTGGATTCGATCAGGCCCGGGCGCGTTGTAGATGACCATGCCCTGCGCGCCGTCGTGAATGGCCTGGTCGGTCCGGCGCCACGAGCCGATCACACCCGGGTCGACCAGTCCCTGACAGATGATCCCGTGCAACCGCCGCAACGTGTCCAGCGGCGCTGACAGACAGGTGGGCGCAAGCTCCTCCTCCAGGTCGGCCAGTCGGCACAGGTTGGCATACTCAACGGCCGCGGCCTCCTGGGTCTCCATCCGTTCCAGGTTCAACGCTCGGGCCCACCCCACCCCAAGCCCAGTGGCCGGTTCCTCCAAGGCTGGTACGTCACCACCGTCGACCCGGGTGACCGTGTCGTCTGACAACGGAGAACCGTCAAGCCTGGCCGACAGCATCGCGGCCTGGCGTCTGGAGCGGTCGGCCACGGCCTGACGCATGTCCGGGTCGGCGGCCGCCAATCGCGTCGCGGCGGACTGCACCCGGGCGATCAGACCCACCAGGTGGTGGCTGTAGTCGAACTGCATCACACCGCTCAGCGCTTGAACCCAAAGGCTCGTGCCACGGTTCGTTGGACGTGTCTCTCACCGATTCGGATGCCTGTCAGGACCCCGGCGCCGGCAGCCGCGGCGGTCAGCGTGCCGACCCCGACCCCACGGACGATCTTTTTCTGGCTGCGGTTGAACTCAACGACCGGCCAGCCGCGCCGGTGGGCGATCGCCATCATCGACCGGTCGGGGTTGACGGCGACCGGATGACCGACAAGTTGCATCATCGGCAGGTCGCTGGCGCTGTCGGAGTAGGAGTAGCAGCGAGCAAGGTCATAGCCCCGCTCGTCCGCCAAACGCCGGATGATGTCGGCCTTGCCCTCGCCGTAGCAGAACGGCGCCGCCAACTTGCCGCTGTACACGCCGTCGATGATCTCACTCTGGGTTCCCAGGCCCCCGGTGATCTGTAGGGCCTGGGCCAACTCGCCGACGATCTCAATCGGGCTGGCCGAGATGATGTAGACGTCGCGACCGGCCTCTCGGTGCATGTCCAGCAACGCGTTGGCCTCCGGTCTGATCTTTGGTAACAACTCCTCGATGACCTGGGGGGCAAGTGAGGTCAGCGTGTCGGCCTCCACCCCCGCAACGCTGGCCAGGATGCGCTCGCGGATGGCCTCGGACTGCTCATCGGAAGCGCCGAACAGCCGAAAAAGCAGGGCCGTCGACCCATCGGCCATCAGGCGCTTGATGGGGAGAAGTCCCTCACGGTAGGCGGCCTTGCCGAAGAAATACGCGCTGGAACCCGACATGAGGGTTCGGTCCAGATCGAAGAACGCGGCAGAATCAGGCGCCTCCCCGGCCGGGGAGGCATGCGCAGTTAGATCGGCGGTCATGACACATCGGAGTGTGCCAGAGGTTGTTGTGCTGTGCCCCGGCCGGCCGTTGGTCCCGGAATTACGGGACGGTGACCTCGATCTGCATCATCACGGGGGAACCAGCGTCGGTGACCGGTAGGTCCACACCGTCGACTTCCCCGAACTCATAGGTGTCGACTTCGCCGTCGTCCACGTGCAGCATCGGCCACACCGATGCGGTTTCGCTCAGCGGTTCGTCCAGCGTGACCGCCACATCGGTGGATTCGCCCGCGGGGATGGCAGCGGTGCCGATGACCGGACCGGGGGCGTCGTCGACATTTGAATGCACCGCGATCCACCCGGGGGTTCCGTCGATGGCGACCTGCCCGACGGTGATCATCTGACCGTCGCTTTCCTGGTCCGACGCCGTCAGTGATCCCGTCGGTACGCTGCCCTCGGCGGCGTCGGACCCCGCCGCATCTTCGGTGGCCACCGACGCGTCTGCCTCGGGATCGGGCGCGTCCTCAAGATCTCGCTCCTCAGCCACCTCCGCACCGTCGTCGTCGGTCGCCACGGCGTCGGTGTCGCTTGAACAGCCGGCGGCGATCAGTCCCAGCAACAACATGATTGCGATAAGTAAACGGCGCATCGAATGTCTCCCATCGGCCGGCCCAGGTCCGGCGCGTAGTCGTGTTTCAGATGGATACGTGTCGCACGGTGGTTCGGTTCACCGCGCGGTCATGGTTCGCCATCAGGCCAAGTTTTGAGCCGCGGCGTATTCCGCGTCGGCGCGCTGCTTCTCAACACACGTGTCGGCCAGGCCACACCAACGGCACATCGGTCCGGCCTGCAGCATCACCGGTGTCGGCTCGTCGGTCAGCCGCAATGCGGTGGTGATCCGATCGACCAGACCACGGGCGGCGGCCTCCAGCACGTCGTCGGTGACGGTTTCTTCAGTCCAGGTCCCCTCATCGATGTAGAAGGTTGCGACCTTGAACGGGGCTTGGCGGTACTTCAGGGTGGCCAGCAGGGCATACCACCGCATGTCCTGCAGGTCGGTGCGTGATCGGTTGCCGGTCTTCAGATCGATCAACAGCAGCCGTCGCTCGTTTGGCGTCACCCGCCCCATGACCAGATCGGGTTTGCCCCGGACCGTGACCGCCCCGGCCCCGAATCGCACGGTCAACGTCGGCTCGAAGACCGTGCGCCAGTTGTCAGGTACCTGCGGAAAGGTGGCGCGGTACTCCTCCACGACCGTTGTAGCCTCAGCCTGTAACGACGCGACCTCCAAATCTGACAGCGCCTGGGCATACTCCAGATGACTGTCGCCGGAATGGCGGAACTCCTCCCAGGCATTGCGCAGCAAGTCTTTGGCGCTGGCCGACCTGCCCAGATGATGATCAAGCGCAGTGGCAAGGTGAATCAGTTGCCCACGGACGGTCGGTCGTGACCACGCGAAGGACGAACCCAACAGATCCAGATAGCGGCCGTCACAGCCCAAGGCATCAAGCTGTGTTTTGCCCAGGGTGATCCGGCGGGCATCGACATTCCGTTGTTCCAACACCGTTGCAAGACGCCCTTCGATCCAATCCCGCAACCTGACCGCACGATCGGGGTCGGGCAACGGACGGGGCCGGCCGACGGCCAGCAGATCGGTGACGACGCGTCGCTGGGCCGGTGCCAGCGCGTCAAGGTCCAGCCCTCCTACGACGGCGATGTCAGCGCCATCCCTTTTGTTCCAACTGGTCGCTGGTGGACTGGATCTCTTCGACCAGACGGTGCCAGGCGTGCAGACGCTCAGGGTCGACCAGGCCGGTCGACACCGCCTTCGCGACGGCACATCCGGGTTCGTTGTGATGGGTGCAGTCACGGAACCGGCAATCGTCACTTGCCCGGGTGACCTCGGGGAAGACCGGTCCCAGATCGGTGGCGTCGGGCCACAACCCGATGGCCCGGACACCCGGGGTGTCCAGCATCGCCCCGCCGGTCGGATGGGCCAGCAATTCACGGCTGGTGGTGGTGTGACGGCCCTTTGCATCCCCCGCCCGTACCCCTCCGGTTGCCAACGCCATATCGCCCATCACCGCGTTGACCAATGAGGATTTGCCCGCGCCGGACTCTCCCAGCAGCACCAGCGTCTGGTTGCCAGCAATCAGTGCGGCGGCCGCGGTAAGGTTGTGGCCCGTCGCCGTGGAGGTCATCACGATCGGTTCGTCCGGCACCGCCCCTTCGATGGCCCTCGCTGTGGCGTCGGCTTGGGGCAGATCGCCCTTGGTCAAGACGATCACGACCCGGGCGTCGCTTCCGTGGGCAACGGCAAGTTGGCGTTCCAGTCGTCGGGCGTTGACCGGTCGGTCGGCTCCGTGCACCACCGCGACGGTGTCGGCGTTGGCCGCCAAGACCTGCGGCAGGGCACGATCGGCCGGGTCGCGACGAATCACGGCCGTTCGCCGGGGCAGCACCCGAGTGATGATCGTGTCCGGTTCCTCAGGCAGGTCGGCAACGACGACCCAGTCACCGGTGGCGGGGGCGGCGCGGGGATCGCGTCGCTCGGCCTTGTGAACCGCAAACTCACGACCACCGGGCGTACGGACATCAAAGCCGACGCGGTGGGTCCGCATGATCCGGCCGGGTCTAGAGGGGTGGGTGGCGTGAGCGGCCGCAGCCTGTTCATAGGCCTGTTCCCACAGGGGGTCCCAACCCAGTCCGACCAGGCCCTCATCCACGGACGCGGGGCTAAAGGGGGCGGCCGCTGCCTCAGCCACTGGGGGGCGGCGGCATGGTGTCGTCGTTGTTGCGGCGAACGTCCAACACCTCGACGTCGATGACATCTGGGCTGCCCGGTGCAGGACGATGCAACGGGGACTGGTCGGGTTGGGGTGTGTGGCCCGCCGAGCGGCCACCGCCCAGGATCATCCCCAGCGGTCCCCCACCAACCTGCACCCGGTCACGCAACAGACGGTTCAACACCCTGCGGGTGGGGGGAAACACACAGGCCAATCCGACGATGTCGGTCACGAATCCCGGGGTCAGCATCAACGCCCCACCAAACACGATCAGCGCCCCATCGGCTGCCTCGACCGTCGGCATTCTGGCCTGGGACAGGGCATCGCGGAAGCGTCGCCACGCCAATGCGCCCTGACTGCGGACCAGGTAGGCGCCGATCAGGGAATCCAGGACCAAAATGGTGATGGTCACGGGCCACCCCACCGCCTGCTGGACCTGACCGATCACCGTGATCTCAACGATGGGGACCACGATGAACGACAGGAACAGCAAAACGGCCATCAGGAGGCTTCGCGCTCCTCAGATGCGTCCTGTTGAGCCTTGGACTGCTCGACCGAAGCCTTCAGTGCCGCCATGAGGTCGACGACCGAGGCGCGTTCGCCTTCTTCCTCCACCACCGCGATCTCCTCACCCTCGACCTTGGCCTGCACGGCATCCAGCACACGTTGGCGGTAGGTGTCGACGTAGCTTTCGGGGTCAAACGAGCCGCTGTAGTTCTCGATCAGCGACATCGCCATGTCGACCTCGGCCTTGCGGGGTTCGGGGATCTCCTCGATTCCCACATCGGAGAGGCTGAACTCGCGGATCTCGTCAGGCCAGTGCAGGGTGTTCAGGACCAGGACGGCTTCGGTCTCCTCCCCCGGGGGTGTGACCAGTCGCAGCACGGCCATGTGTTCCTTGTCGCGCATCGTCACCCGACACAGCGCCACGCTCTCGGCTTGGTCCATCGCCTGGGTGAGCAGGGCGTAGGCCTTGGCACCGGTCTCTTCGGGGCCCAGGTAGTAGGGCTTGTCAAAATAGATCGGATCGATGTCAGCCAAGGGCACGAAGGTTTCGATGTCGATGACCCTGCTGGACTTGGGTCGGAGGGAATCCAACTCGTCGGGCTCGAACACCACGTAGCGGTCCCGCTCGTATTCAAACCCCTTGACGATCTCGTCGTTGTCGACTGGTTCGTCATCGGCCTTGGCGACGCGCTTGTAGCCGATCCGACTGGAGTCGCTGCGGCGCAACTGGTTGAACGAAGGCGACTTGTTTTCTGTCGCCGTGTACAGCCCCACGGGGATGGTGACCAGCCCGAAGGACAACGTGCCTTTCCACAACGTGCGCGGCATGCCCCCATCATCGCGGGAATCGCGTCTCGGCGCCATGCCCAGCCTGTGGAAGTCATGATGGACGCGTGGACCCGACCACCATCGACTTCCCCCAGGCGTTGCCCGTCACCAAGACGGGACGGACCTCGTGGCGCTTGGACTGCGACGGCATCAGCCAGAAGGTGACCAACCTGACCAAGCCGTACTGGAAGCCCGAGGGGTACACCAAAGGCGACCTGCTGACCTACTACTACAACGTCGCAGAGTGGATCCTGCCGTTCCTACGCGACCGGGCGTTGACGTTGAAGCGGATGCCGGACGGGGCAGACGGCGAGTTCTTCTACGCCAAGAACGCCCCCGACCATGTTCCCGAGTGGGTGCCCCGAGCCCCGGTGGTCAGCGATGACAACGGCAAGACCATCAACTATCTGATGGCACAGGACACGGCCAGCCTTGCCTATGTGGCAAACCTGGGCTGTATCGAGATGCATCCATGGCACAGCCGTATCGATGCGCTGGGCTATCCCGACTACGCCTTTTTTGACCTCGACCCGTTCGAGGTGGACTACCGCACCGTCAAGGACGTCGCGCTGGTGATCAAGACCGCGCTGGACCAGCTGGGTCTGACCGCATATCCGCGGACCAGCGGGGCGACCGGGATGCACATTTACCTGCCGTTGGATCGGGTCCACACCTTTGCGCAGGTCCGTGAGTTGGTCACGCGCGTCTGCCGTCTGGTCAACCAGGCCGACCCGAACCGAACGACGATGCAGTGGCAGATCGCCGACCGCAGCGGGAAGGTGTTCCTGGACGCCGGTATGAACACCGAGGGGCGCAACATCGCCGCTGCCTACTCCGTCCGGCCCCACCGCGGCGCCCCCGTTTCAACCCCGCTGCAGTGGGAGGAGTTGCAGACCGATGTCGAGCCGGGCGACTTCACGATGGCAAGCATCTGGACCCGACTGGACCAGGTCGGCGACATTTTCACCGCGGTTCTGGGCGGCGGGCAGACGTTGTGGGCGGCGATGGACGCCGTCGGCCTGGACGTTGACGCTCAACGGCGGGGCCCCTCCCATTCCTTGGCATCCCCGGTCAGCGCCACCCCGCCACCGGACGCCTCACCACAGGGTGCCCGGGTTCCGACCCACCCCCCGGAGCAAAACCCGGGCACTCCCGACACGCCCGACCCGGGAGAACTGGACACTTACCGGGCGATGCGCGATTTCGGTGCCACCGCCGAACCGGCGGGCGCGGCGACCGATGCCGCTGACGGCAACCGGTTCGTCATCCAACACCACCTTGCCACACGTCTGCACCACGACCTGCGGTTGGAGCGGGGGGGCACCCTGCGGTCCTGGGCCTTGCCAAAAGGCCTACCGTTGGTCTCGGGCCTGACTCATCTGGCGGTCCAGACCGAAGATCATCCCCTGGAGTACATGACGTTCGCCGGGGACATCGGCGAGGGGCAGTACGGGGCCGGTCCGGTCCGTATCTGGGACACAGGGACCTACCAGCCACTGGAATGGGAGGACGACAAGGTCACCTTCACCCTGGAGGGGCACCGCCACGCCGGCGAATGGCATCTGTTTCGCCCCGCATGGAAGAACGGCACCGCTGACTCCAAGGATTCAAGCCAGTGGCTGATCACCCGCGCGAAACGGGACACACCGCAGCTACCGCCCGACCCGCCCGTGATCGCCCCCTGCCTTGCGACCACCGCGCCCCAGCCATTTGACGACGTCGACTGGCTGTTTGAGGTGAAGTGGGACGGCATCCGCGCGGTCGCGACGGTCAAACGCCCCGGATTTGGTCCCAAGGGGGACAACAACGGCTGGACCCGACTGGTCAGCCGCAACAACAATGACATCAGCGCCGCCTATCCGGAACTGGCCCCGCTGTGGGAGCGGATACTGGCGTTCAACGCGGTGCTGGACGGTGAACTTGTGGCGCTGGGTCCCGACGGGCGCCCCTCATTCGGACTGTTGCAACAACGCATGCACCTGCGGGGTGCCGAGCGGGTGGAACGGGCCCGCAAGGCCACACCGGTGACGTACATGGTCTTTGACCTGCTGGCCATCGACGGACAGGTGCTGACCGCCCGACCGCTGACCGAACGTCTGTCGCTGCTGGCCGACGTGCTGGTGCCCGGCCCGCACATGGCGATCAGCGAGACCACGCCGGGGGCCGGCATCTCCCTGTTCGAAGCCGCCCGGGCACAAGGCCTTGAAGGTGTCGTTGCCAAACGTGCGTCCTCCGCCTATCTGCCTGGGCGGCGTTCACCGGATTGGCGCAAGATCAAGATCCGTAGGACCGCGCAGGTGGTGATCGGCGGCTGGTTGGACAGCTCAACAGGCAACAAGGAGTTGGGCAGCCTGCTGGTCGGGGCGTACGACACGACTGGACTGCGCTACCTGGGCCGGGTCGGCACCGGCTTTGATGCGGCTGAGCGTCGCCGTCTGCAGGGGCTGTTGCAAACCCAGCAGGACAGTCCTTTCGTCGACACCGCCGCGACTGCCTCAGAGGCAGTCAACTGGGTCACCCCAACGACTGTCGCAGAGGTCACCTA
>JBBSNE010000033.1:0-13413 GCA_038232815.1 Euzebyales bacterium
GATCTCGTTGAGCATGCCCGCGTCGGGGCGGTAGACCAGCGACCACATGATCCCAACCACCACGGGCGGCATCGCCCACGGCACGACGGCCAAGGTGCGTGTGAGCCATCGCCCACGAAGGTTCTCGTTGAGCAACAGTGCCAGCCCCATGGCGAGGACAAACTGGATGATCGTGACGCTGAAGGCCCAGATGAGACCGATGCGAAACGACGACAGGAACAGGGTGTCGTTGAGCATCCGGGCGTAGTTGTCGAGCCCGGTGAACGACGTGCCGACGTTGAGGCCAGCCTGGGCGTCGGTGAACCCCAGGTAGATCCCTCGCAGGAGCGGATACACGCTCAGCACCAGGATCGGTATCAACGACGGCAACAGGAACAGCCACATCGTGGCCCGGCCCCGGCGGTGCCCGGTGGTGGCAGCGGCGGACTGTGCCATCAAGCACCCCCAAGGTGGGACGACTCGCGCACGTGCAGGGAAGTGTCAACGCGGATCCGCTGAGGGCCGTCGGCCACGGCACCGCTGATCCGGTCCAGCAGCAGCCGTCCCGCGATGCGTCCGCGTTCGGCGAATGACAGATCGAGGCTGGTCAGCCGGGGACGACACACGCTGGCGTCCCGGGTGTTGTCCACACCGGCCACGGCAAGATCGCCCGGAACCCCGATGTCGAGTTCGTGACAAGCGTCGAGAACACCCAACGCCAGTTGGTCATTGGCACACACCAGTCCATCCGGTCGATCCTGGCGCTCCAACATGGCCATGGCCGCTTCGCGGCCCGCTTCCCGGGTCCAGTCCCGACCGTCGAGTACGGCACTGATGGGGGTGAACACGTCAGCGGCACCCGCCAAGAAGCCATCGAGTCGGGAACGGGCCGGCAGCGTGCCGCCGGGACCGTTGACCATGGCCAGGCGGCCACAGCCCCCGTCGACCAGGTGGTGGACGACACCTCGAACGCCCTCCGGCGCGTCCACGGTGATGCAGTCAACGGGAATATCGAGACACGACCCGATCACCACCACGGGAACGGGCGCAGTTGACAAGGCGTCCTGGACGTCCGGCCCGAACCGTGTGGAGGTCATGATCAGACCGTCGGTGTAGCGCTGACCGAGACTCTCCAAGATCGCCAACTCCTCGGCCTCGCTGCCTCCGCTGGACTGAAGCAGGAGCCGGTAAGACCCTTCCTGAGCCACGCCCTGCAGAGCTGCCACGATCTCAAGATACGCCGGGTTGGCAATGTCATCGACAACCAACGCCAACTGGCCCGTGGCCTGCGAACGCAACGACCGGGCCGCCGCGTTGGGTCGATAGTTCAACTCACGGACCACGGAGTGGACCTTTTGGCGGATCTCCAGCCCGACGCGTTCGTCGCCGTTGAGCACTCGCGACACCGACGCGGTAGACACACCGGCACGGTCAGCGACCGCCAGGATGGTCACACGCTCGTGCGGGATGCTGACCATGATGTCCGAGCCTGAGTAATCGATTACACAAGCCTAGGCATCTCGGTTGCGGACGTCAAGGCCTGGTCTGCGCGCTGCTGGCCTGTGCCATGGCCGGGCCGACGAACGCCCGACGCTGGGCGCAACCCGGGCCGATAGTCCCGAATGAGCGGGTTCTTGGGATTGCAGCGAGGTGCCTTCCAAGGCAAGCCTCGATGACGTAGCGTCGGCGATCTGGTTCCCCTGTGGCCCATTACTTGGCTCGGGGGAAGCGCGAGAAATCCTTTTCACGCTCGGCCATCGTTGTCGGCGAGTCAGCGCGTCTCCCTCGTGTGCCGATGGGCGCGGCTTGCCTTCCGCCCGACGATGAGGCTCGAGTGGTCGCCTACAGCATCAGGTCCGAAGTGAAGTTCCATCCGGTTCCGACCGTCGACGTGACGTCCACGGGTTGCCGACCGTCGACCCGTTGGAGTGGTGGACGAACAGGTGCCCGGCGCTGGTGCTGGTCACGAGGTCGAGCCGACCGTTGCCGGTCACGCCGCCAATCGTGAAGTGAGTCGTCGATGTCCAGTCGCCGTCCACCGGGATCGGGGCAGCGGATGACCCGGCGAGGTAGATCCACATCGTGCCGTCGTGTTCCAGATCGACCAGGTCAGGGTCCCATCGCCGTCGACGTCTCCCAGGGCGAGCGACGTGGCAGAGTTCTCCGGTCCAGGGGTTGCCGGTCGTGGATCCGTTGTGGGGATAGACCCACAACGTCCCGTTGCGGTCACGGACCAGTACGTCGGCCCAGGCGTCGAACCACACCCTGACCCGGATTGAAACCACGTTCGACGAGAACAACCTCGTCCCCAACGCGGGGCTGGTGGCCCCGGCCGCGTTGGCCCAGAAACTTGGCCTCGCGGAACTGATCCACCAACGGGTGATCCTGCCGGCCGACGCGGTCGGCCGGGCCGCGTCCGGAGCGAAGGCGATGACCGTGATCGGCGCGATGCTCGCCGGTGGGGACAGCATCGATGACGTCAACATCATGCGTGGGCTTCCTGTGCTCGCGGAGAACGAGCGCGCATTCGACCAGGCACGGTACGACTCGGCCGCCAGCGTCATCATGGCTCTCCGGAGCCTGGTGCACGAACACGACGCACACGTCTGCGCAACCACCCACGTGACCCGTCACCATCTTGCTCCGGTCGACAAGCGTTCCATACTCACCGATCTCGCTGAATCGGCCTATCTCGCCTACATCCCAGACCTCGTGATGATCCTCTACCGAGACGAGATGTACAACCAGGAATCCCTCCAGAAGGGCATCGCCGAAGTCATCGTCACCAAACAGCGCGGCGGGGACATGCGGACCGTGAGGCTCGCCTTCCTTGCGCATGCCGCCAAGTTCGCCAACCTCGCCCGGCCCCGAGCTCAGCCCTGAACGGGGGCTTACCGCACCAGCGATCTCGGCGACGGTGGCGCTGTGGCCAGAGCGGGGGCTGACCGGGGCGCACGACCCAGCACGGGCTTGAGGTCGAGGACCGGGGTGCCCTCGATCGCCTCGAGGTCGGAGACGCGAAGGCGTGGACCGTCGACGGCGAGCACCGTCACCGGGTGCAGACCGATCGGGTTCGGCCGATCCGGCGACCGAGTGCTGAACACGCCGGTCAGCGGGCGCGCGCGGTCGTTGCGCGGGTGTGTGGTCACCACCGTGCGGTCCGCCTCGTGCAACCACCTGAGGACCAGCAGCTCGTCACCGACGCGCACGTCGGCCATGGCGGCCTCCGGCACGCCGTCGAGGACCAGCCAGGCCTCGGGTCCCCCCTCGACGCCCTGCCGCGGCGCGTCCCCGACACTCTTCAGCGACGACTCGACATGCCCGATCGGTCGCAGGTCCCCGGTCATCACATGGTCCCGTCTATGAGATGATGCGGTGTTCCGTCACCCTAGAACTTCGAGTCCACTCGAGGTCAACCGATCAGCGCCGCTGTCGTGTCCGATGGGTCGCTCGGATCAGCTCCGCACCAACGCATCGACTCGGCGAGCACGTGCTCCCACTCACGGCCCAGGTGGCAGACCGTGGGCGGATAGGTGTCCATCGGCGGCGGAAAGGCGCACCGAGCAGCGATCAGTCGAACTTCGCGAGAGCGACGCTTCCGTCCTCGGCAACGAGGTAGACGGCAACGCCGAGGGCGCGCAGCGACACGGCAGTTCGTTCGAGGAGCCTGAGGTACGTCGGGAAGTCGGTCCGGAAGTCGGTCGGTCGGGTCCGAAGGTCGGTCGGTCGGGGACCGTCGCCCGAGACGGCGGTTGCGGACGATCCCGGATGTCACCACGCAGGCCACGATACGCGGACGCTCCAAACGCGCGACGGGAACGGCGCGAAGGGCGCGGTCGGCTCACGCCTCAACGGCCGAGCCGACGGGCCCGTACACGAACTCCCTCGTGCCCGCGATGAAGTCAGTAGGGAACCCGAGCTCGATCGCGCTGACCTCGTCGAGGTGGTCGACGACCTCGATCGGGAGGGCGCAGTCGACGGCGGCGAGGTTCTCGGCCAGATGCGCGAGCCGCCGTCCCCCGAGGATCGGATGGATCGTCGGACCCCGGGCCATGATCCAGGCCAACGCGACCTGCGACGACGTCATCTCGAGCTCGTCGGCAGCCGTGTCGACCGCGCGTGCGATCATCTTCGATCGCTCGTCGACGTCGCCAGCGTCCACCCGTCCGGGACCGCGGTCGCCACCACGCGTGTACCGGCCCGACAGCACACCGCCGGCGAGGGGCGACCACGCCAGGACCGACAGGCCGAGGGCCCTGGACATCGGCAGCAGCTCGCGCTCAATGTCCCGCCACACGAGGCTGTAGGGAACCTGGATCGCCACCAGCGGACTCCACCCGCGCCACTCGGCCAGCGTCTGGGCCCTGGACACGGCCCAGGCGGGCGTGTCCGACATCCCGACGTAGAGCACCTTGCCGGCGCGCACGAGGTCGTCCAGCGCGCGCATGGTCTCCTCGAGCGGGGTGAGCCGGTCCCAGATGTGCACCCACAGCAGGTCGATCCGGTCGGTTCGCAGCCGGCGCAGGCTCTGCTCGACGGACCGCACCATGCTCAGGCGGTGGTTGCCGGAGGCGTTGGGGTCCTGCGGGTCGATGCTGAGCGTGTACTTGGTCGAGACGACGAAGTGGTCGCGGTCGGCACCGAGCAGCTCGCCGACGATGCGCTCGCTGTCGCCGTCGGTGTACCGGTTGGCGGTGTCGATCAGGTTGCCGCCCGCCGCGGCATAGGCGTCCAAGATCCGCCGGGACTCGTCGAGGGACGCGCCTTGGTCGCCACCGAAGCTCATCGCACCGAGCGTCAGCTGCGACACCCGCAACCCACTGGGTCCGAGGACGCGATAGCCCATCGTCATCGTCTGCTCCCGGTCATCGTCGGTCCTCTCCGTCCGCGGTCAGATGGACCGCCGTCAATCCGCGACCGATCGCTGGTAGGCGCGGACGGCGGCCGGTGCACACACGATCACGATCGCGACGATCCAGATGATCGTGTAGGCCAGCGGATGCGCGATCGACCAGGCGTCAGCACCAGTCGGCGGGGTGACCGGGTTGCCGAACTGGATCCGCACGGCGTTGGCCAGGGTCGTCACTGGGTTCCATTCCGCGATGACCCGCACCACACCCGGCATCGTCTCCGTCGGCACGAACGTGCTGGCCATGAAGGTGAACGGGAACAGGACACCGAAGCCGATCCCCTGCACGCCTTCCGGTGTCTTGACCACGCTGCCCATCAGGACGCCGACCCACACCATGGCGAGCGCGAACCCGATCAGGAGCAGGTAGCCGACGACGGCGCCGCCGAGCCCGCCGCGGATGCGCCATCCGATGGCCAGCCCGCAGAGCGACATGATCACGATCGGGAGCAGCGACTTGAGCAGGTTGGCCAGCGCATGCCCGCCGAGGACGGCGCCCCTGGCGATCGGCAGCGACCGGAAGCGGTCGACGGCCTGGTTTTTGCGGTCGTTGGCGAGTGCGAGCGCGACCCCGAAGGCGGTGAACACGATGGTCTGGGCGAAGATCCCTCCCATCAGGAACTCCCGGTAGTTGCCCGATCCGGGGACGCTAATGGCACCGCCGAAGACGTAGGCGAACAGGAGCACGAACACGACCGGCTGGATGGTGGCGTCGGAGAGTGCCTCGGGTTGGCGCTTCATGTGGATCAGTCCGCGGCGCGCAATGACCCAGGTGTCGTGCAGTGCGCCCCGCGGTGGATGCACTTCGTCTCCGCCCGGGCGCGGCAGCGTGGTGGCGGTCATCGGACGACCTCCTCGATCGGGTCGGCGGTGGGGCTCGGTTCGGGCGTGGCTCCTGTGAGGGTGAGGAAGACCTCGTCCAGGGTCGGCTGGCGCATGCTGGCCTCCTCCACGACGACCCGGTCGACAGCGAGGGCCTGCGCAACGGCGAACAGGGCCTGGATCCCCTCGCCGGTGGGGACCGTCACCGACCGTGCGGCCGCATCGACGGTCGGCTCGGCGCCCACGGTCGCCGCGATGATCCGGCTGGCGTCCTCCAACTGCGAGGGATCGACCACCACCACGTGCACGTGGTCGCCACCGATGTCGCGCTTGAGCGTGCGGGCGTCGCCCCGGGCGATGATGCGGCCACGGTCGATGACGATGATGTCGTCGGCGAGCCGTTCGGCCTCGTCCAGGTACTGCGTGGTCAGCACGACGGTCGCACCCAGATCGACGAGGCCATCGATCACCAGCCACAACTCGCGGCGGGCTCGCGGGTCGAGGCCGGTCGTCGGCTCGTCCAGGAAGAGCAGTTGCGGCCGCGCGACGAGCGTGGCGGCCAGGTCGAGGCGACGTCGCATGCCGCCCGAGTACCCGGAGGTGACCCGGTCGCCGGCGTCCGTGAGGTCGAAGTCGTCCAGCAGCTCCACGGCCCGTCGCGCCGCCTCCCCGCGGCTGAGCTGATGCAGCTCGCCGAGCATGACCAAGTTCTCCCGTCCGGTCAGCAGCGGGTCGATGGTGGCGTCCTGCGCTGCCAGCCCGATGCGCCGACGGACCTCGGCGCCCTCGGTCCGCACGTCGAAGCCGGCGACGGTCGCCTCGCCCGCGTCCGCGTCGGAGAGGGTGGTGAGGATGCGGACAGCCGTGGTCTTGCCGGCGCCGTTGGGGCCAAGGATGGCGGTCACCGTCCCGGTCCGGACCTCGAGGTCGATCCCGTCCAGAGCCACCGTCGAAGCACCTGCCGTCCCGTAACGCTTGACCAGTCCCCGTGCACGGACGGCACAGCCGTCGCGGAGGCTCGCGCCGTCGCGGGTCTCGGACATGGGTGACGTCCCTTCGATGCACCGGTTGATCGGACGAGCGGGACGCTATAAGTTCGACTTAACTTGAAGTCAAGGCTTGACGCCGAACCGAGAGGATCGACCACCTATGTTGTGCGGCCAGCGGACATGACGCTCTCGATCGGCGAGGTCGCCGAGCGCACCGGCATCGCCCGCTCGGCATTGCGGTTCTACGAGGACCAGGACCTGCTGCACCCCGAACGCACCGACGGCGGCCAGCGCCGCTATCCCCGCCATGTGCTGAGACGCGTGTCGTTCATCTTGGTCGCCCAGGAGGTGGGCCTCAGCCTGCAGGAGATCCGTGACGCACTCGGATCCCTACCGGACAACCGCACGCCCACCGAGGCCGACTGGGAGCGCCTCTCGGAGTCGTGGCGCCCCCGCCTCGACCACCAGATCGCGATGCTGGAACGACTCCGCGACCGGCTCGTTGGCTGCATCGGCTGCGGTTGCCTGTCGCTGTCGTACTGCAAGCTGCTCAACCCCGGCGACGAGGTCGCGGCCCGCGGGCCCGGTCCCCGGTTCATCCTGGATGGCGAGATGGACGTCTAGCCCCAATACCGTCTACTTAAGTTAAGGGACAGCGGCTGGGCTTCGGCACCGTCGTTGAACAAGGTCTTGGCCTGCTTGTAGGGGTTGGCGAGCGCCGGCGGAACCTTCGGCTGCTCGCCATCTAGAAGCTGCTGCACGGTGACGATCTGGATTCGCGGGAACGTCTCGCTGTTGAACGGCCAGGTGTAGGTGCCACCTTTGGCTGCCGCCTGCTTCATTCCCCGAGTGGGTTCGGACATCAGGATCAGCACGTCGATGGCGGCGTTCTCGGTGCGGACGGTCCCGTCGAGATCGCGCACCATCCCGGGATTCACGGACTTACTGCCCTTGACGGAGATGACCGCCGTGGCGGAGCGCTTCACCGTGCCGGCCTTGCTCAGCTCCAGGGCAAACTTGATCCGACCGTCGACCCCGCGGTCTCCAACCTGCTTCTGGTTGGGCTGGCCGTTGACCATCGACACCGCTCACCGCTCGAAGTCGAACGGGTTGACGTCGAACAGTGCTTGGGCGCCACCCATGTCGTGGGGGATGCCCTCAATCGTGTAGGTGTCCACGATGCTGTCGCCGTGCGTGTCCCGGAGCCGCTTGTCGATCAGGTCGACCGCGAGATAGGTGATGTCGATGCGATCCATCGACGACCGATCTGCTCGGCTGCGTCAACCGTGGTTCCGCAACCGCAGAAAGGGTCCAAGACCACATCCCCCTGGTTTGCGTCTGAGTTCGTGACACAGTCCGGGCGTTGTATTAGACAACATCTGGTCGGGTCGGAGACCCGCATCGGAGGATGTGATCATGACCGACAAGGCCCGTGTGTCGACAAGGCCGATGCCCTCACCACGGTCTTGTCGGCCAACTCCATGTTGGCCATGATCGGCTTCGCGGTCGGAGGGGTTGCCCTCGGCGCCGTCGCCGACACCGCGGGGCTGACAACTGCGATCGCGATCGCCGCCATCGTCCTGGCCGCAGCAGCCGTCTGTACCTGCCAGCCCTCCGACAAGAGGGCCACGTCGATGACGCCATCGCGACCACTCCTTGACGGGACGGCGGGATCTTTTGGCCTGGAACGCCGTCCGCCCCCTCCCGGGGAGCGGGAGGGGGCGAGCCCGAGCTGGGCCACCTGGCGGAGTGGGAGTCCAACAGGCCGTACGCAGTTGCTACTTGGTGGCGCTGCGCTTGTAGGCGCGGACCGACAGGGGAACGAAGATCGCGAGGATCACGCCGACCCAGACCAGGGTGTAGGCGATCGGATGGTTCAACGACCAGGCATCGGACAACGAGAACACGTCTGCTCCGGAGGCGCGCAACTCGGCGACGGCTTCGGCAGACGGGGCATTGCCAAACAGGTCACGAGCCGCTTGGGTCACGGCCGACACCGGGTTCCATTCTGCGAAGGCGCGCAGCGGGCCGGGGAAGGTTTCCAGCGGCACGAATGCGTTGGAGACGAACGTCAGCGGCATGATCACCATGAACGAGGCATTGTTGATCACCTCGACGCTGGGGATCATCATCGCCACCCAGGCCATGATCCACGAAAAGGCGTACGAGAACGCCAGCAGCAACAGGAAGCCGGTGGCTGCCTCGGCGACCGACGTGTGGATCCGCCAACCGACCAGCAGGCCGGTCAGCGACATGATCGCGATCGACAGGATGTTGTAGACGATGTCGGACGCGGTGCGCCCCACGATCACCGCGGAGCGTGACATCGGTAGCGACCGGAACCGGTCGATGATGCCCTTCTCCATGTCCTCGGCCAAGCCGGCCCCGGTGAAGGTCGACCCGAACACGACGGTCTGGGCGAAGATCCCGGCGATCAACCATTCGCGGTAGGACACCCCGGGGATGTCGATCGCGCCGCCGAACACGTACACGAACAGCAACACGAACATGATGGGCGAGATCAGCACGAAGACGAGCACTTCGGGGACCCTCTTGATCTTGATGAGGTTGCGACGTGCGACGGTGTAGCCGTCCGCTGCGGCCCAGGCGAGTTCATTCATCGGACGGTCTCCTTGTGCCGGGATTCCGGCTCGTCGTTGTCGTTGTCGGCCCCGCCGGCCGTGGGGGTCGAGGTCCCCGCCTCGTCGGAGCCGTCGAGTCCTGCAGGGTCCGCAGACTCGGTGGTGTGTCCGGTCAGGGTTAGGAACACGTCGTCGAGGGTCGGACGACGCAGTCCGGCGTCAGACAGCCTGATCTTGCGTTGTTCGAAGTCCTGCAGGATCTTGCGCAGGTCGACGGTTCCGCCGTCGACCGGGGCGGTCAGCATCCGGCGGTGGTCGTCGACGTGGACGCCGTCTACCGACCGTCTCGACAACAATTCGTGGGCCACCGGCATGTCGGTGGGCACCTCCACGATCAACTCGACCCGCTCGCCGCCGACCTGGTGCTTGAGTTGGTCAGCCGTGCCGCGGGCGATCTCTCGACCGTGGTCGATCACCACGATGTCGTCGGCCAGCAGGTCGGCCTCCTCCATGTACTGGGTGGTCAACAGCAGGGTCGCGCCACCGTCGACCAGTTCGCGCAGCACCTGCCACATGTCGCTGCGGCTTCCTGGGTCCAGCCCGGTGGTCGGCTCGTCGAGGAACAGCACCATCGGCTTGGCCACCAGTGCGCCGGCCAGGTCCAGTCGCCGACGCATCCCGCCCGAGTAGGTCTTGACCGGTCGGTTCGCGGCCTCGGACAGCCCCAACTGTTCGAGCAGTTCGTGCGCCCGGACCCGTGCCGTGGCTCTCCCGAGCCGGTAGAGGCGCCCGATCATGTCGAGGTTCTCGAACCCGGTGAGGTGTTCGTCGACCGCGGCGTACTGGCCCGACAGGCCGATGCGTCGCCGCACCTCCCGGGGCTCTGCAAGCACGTCGACGCCGGCCACCTCCACGGATCCTTCGTCGGGCTCCAGCAGGGTGGTCAGGATCCGTACGGCGGTGGTCTTGCCCGCACCGTTGGGGCCGAGCAGGCCCAGGACCTGGCCGGCCGAGACTTGCAGGTCGAGGCCGTCGAGTGCGGTGACGTCCTTGTAGCGCTTGACCAGGCCGGTGGCCCGGATCACGTCATGCATGGTGGTTCTCCTCGGTGGTGTGTCATGTTCGACACTAAACGGCATTGCGGACAGCCCGTTCCTACGCTGACACCCTCGACCGCTGGGATCTCTACGGCCGTGACGTGCGCCTCACATGCCGCACGTCCGGCCACGCCGACAGGCGGCCTGAACTGGCACACCCGCGAGGCTGTTGCCAGTGGGTCACACGGGATAGTGCGGAAGCTTGTGGTCCAGTTCGCTGGACACGGCTTCAAGCGCATCGCGGAGTTGTTGGATGGTGTCGTTGCCGTGGCGTTGCTCCCACCGTTCTTCGATGGTGGCGAACAGCGGTCGGCAGATGTCTCGGGTGGCCACTCCCTGGGGTGTGAGGCGGACCAGTTTCGCCCGGCCGTCCACCGGATCGGCCATCACCTCGACCTGGCCATGGCGTTCTAGGTAGCTGACTTGTTGGCTGATCGCTTGTTTGGTGAGCCCGGCGAGGTCGGCGATTTCGCTGATGCGAAGGCCTTCCCGGCCAAGGAAGCGCAGGACGTTGGACCCCAGCGCGAGCGAGAGTTCGGGGTAGCCGGCCTGTTCGACTTCGTGTTCGAACTCGTTGGTGAAGGCGACCAGCACCCGGGACAACAGCGCCGAGAGCGGGAACTGAAAGCTCATCGGCGTCGGGCGAGGGCGAGTCCGCCCACGAAGGCCGCGCCCACGACGAGGTGCATCGCGGCCAGGGTGATCCGTGCCCCTGTCGAGGCGTGCAGCCCCAAGGGCATGAGCACGGAGCCCACGGCGAGCACGGCGCCCAAGGCCCCGACAATGAACATTCCGCGTCGCCATCGGGGTGCGACCACGGCCGTCAGGCCCAGGCCAGCGAGGAACGGCAGGGCGGTACTGGCGACGACCTGGATCGAGGTGATCGTGGTCTCGGTTGCGTCGGCGGTGTAGGCCACGTCGAAGTCGACACCGCTGGCGCGGACGACCAGGAACAGCGCGAGATTGGCGACGGTCGCGGCAACGAGCGCAGGCAGTCCCGTAGACCACAATCGCGTCTCTTGGTTGGTGGTGGACGAGTCGATGGGTTGGGTATCGATGGTGCTAGTCATTCTGCGCCTCCTCAGGCAATCGGGTTTGCGACGGTCAGGTGTCCAGCCCCCAGCTGATGACCTCGCCGGGGGTGATGCGGATCAGCGCGGTGACAGTGCCGCCGTCCTGCGGATCATCGTGGATGGCTTCGGCGTGGCCACGCACGACCAGGGCGCGTGGGTGCCACTCCCCAAGTACGTCGTCGACGACGAATGCCACGTTGGGATTGGCCGCGACGTTGCGGAACTTTCGGGTGGCGACGAACTCATCGGCGTCTCGGCCGCCAATGTCGATCGTGTCGTGGTGGGTGTTGTAGGCCCAGCCGAGGGGCACCACATGAGGCCTGCCCTTCGAGTCGACTGTGGCCAGGCGGCCGAGGTGGACGTGCTCAGCGAGGTAGTCCAGTTCAGGTGGCGAGAAGACGGTCACGGAGGTTCTCCTAGAAGTGAAGGGCTTGACAGTCAAGCACTTTACTACAGGCATCCAGACTCGTCAAGTCCCTGACTATCTCGGGTTGCTGCGCCCGCTCGCCGGGCGGGTCGCAACGTGTTCTATCGGCTCGACGACGCCCACGTGCGGATGTTGTTGGACCTGTCGCGCGAACATCGCCGCCACGACACCGAGGACGCACGTGACTGACCGTTCGATGGTCATCGGTAGCGCCCATCGTCGGCCGTTGGCTGGCCTGGTGGGTGGGGCGGGACGTGTCGCGGGCGCCGCGGCCATCGTCGCCCTGCTGATGGGTGCCTGCAGCACCACCTCCGGCAGCGACGTCCCGTGGCCCGTCGGTGCCGGCGGCAACAGGCTCGCCCGGGGCGGCCAACGAGTTCAGTGTGCTCCGGCCAGTTTCGACCTGTCGGTGGGCGACGACCGCCGATTCCTGGCGGGGGTGTTCACCCCGGACAAGGGGCTGGTGATCGGTGGGATCGATCGGGCCCAAAGCGACCCGAAGAGCGCATCACGGGAGGGGAAGCGGTGGTAGATCGACCCGGTCGGGGCACCGACGCGCTCGGCGACGTGGGTGATCGTCGTGTCTCGCCAGTGCTCGACGGCCGCGTCCCGGGCGGCGTCGAGGATCTGTTCTGAGGCGAACTTCGCCGGTTTGCCACGAGCTTTAAGACTAGAGCTAGTGTGGTGAGTCAAAAATTCACATGATATTCATGTGGGTGCCGTCTGTTCTCGTTGGTCGGTGATGATGGGTCTACCGTCAACGAGGGAGGACCCACATGGCTGGGAGAGGACGACCAACGGCGCCGCTGGTGCTGGGCGACGAGGACCGTGAGACGCTGCAGCGGTGGCGACGCCGGTGGACGTCGTCGCACGGCCTGGCGATGAGGTCGCGGATCGTGTTGGAGTCTGCGACCGGGGCCACGAATGTGGCGGTGGCCGACAAGGTTGGGTGCACACCACAGACCGTCGGCAAGTGGCGCCAGCGGTTCATCGCAGACGGGATCGATGGTCTGCTCGACGAGCCGCGGGTGGGCCGTCCGCGCGAGGTCGACGACGCCAAGATCGAACAGATCATCGTGGAGACGTTGGAGGCCACCCCACCCGGCGAGGCGACCCACTGGTCGACACGGGACATGGCCCAGCGGGTCGGGTTGAGCCAGTCCACGATCTCGCGGGTGTGGCGAACGTTCGGGCTCAAGCCGCACCTGACCGAGACGTGGAAGCTGTCCAAGGACCCCCAGTTCATCGACAAGGTGCGCGATGTGGTCGGTCTGTACCTGGACCCGCCCGAACGGGCCGTCGTGCTGTGTGTCGATGAGAAGTCCCAGATCCAGGCGCTGGACCGGTCGTCACCGACGCTGCCGATGTTGCCGCACACCCCCCAGCGGGCCACCCACGACTACATCCGAAACGGCACCACCGACCTGTTCGCGGCCATGGACGTCGCCACCGGACGTGTCCACACCCAGCTGTACTCGCGCCACCGTGCCGTCGAGTTCAAGAAGTTCCTCAACCACCTCGACCGTGAGGTCCCC
>JBBSNE010000034.1:0-13391 GCA_038232815.1 Euzebyales bacterium
ATGGCGATGAACTGGACACTCAGACCCAGGTTGAAGGCTTCTGGGGTGATCTGGCGCGTGATCGTGTACAGGACCGCTCCCGCCAACCCGGCGAAGGCAGAAGAGATCGTAAAGGCCAGGATTTTGTGCTTGGTCAGCTCCACACCGATGACCTCCGCGGCGATGTCACGGTCACGCACGGCCTGAAAGGCTCGACCGACCGCGGTCCGGGCGATGTTGCGTCCTAGAATCGCCACGACGACCAAGACGGCCAAAGAAAACCAGTAGGTCTTTTGCTGCCCCGAGAAGTTCGCGCCCCGGCTGATCAATGAGACGCCGAAGAACGACGCCTCGACACCGTTACGACCCACCCCAAAACCGCCGGTGATCGAATCGGCCTCGCGGAAGATGTGCTCGCCCAAAAAGACCAGCCCCAACGTGACGATCGCCAGGTACAGACCGCGCAGTCGTGAGGCGATTGGGGCGATGAGGGCACCGACGATCGCGGGGACGAGCGCGGCCGCAGGAAGCCAGACGATCATGGGCAGACCCAAACCAAGCGTCCGTGCCTCGGGATTACCGCTGATTGCGGCCGCGGTGAAGGCGCCCAAGCCGACGAAGAAGGCATGCCCCAACGACACCTGGCCGGCGTAGCCGGTGACCAGGTTCAAGCCGATGGCCCCCACGGCGAACGCGAACGCCCGACCCAGCAGGACCAGAAGGTTGTCATCGAGAAAGAACGGCAACAGCACCGCCAGCAGCAGCAGGCCGTACACGCTGATCAACTTCGCGCGCGTGTTGAACAGGGCCATGTCAGCCTCATAGCTGGTGTACAGCTCGGGACGACGGTTGACGCCCGATCCGCCCAACAACAGGCTGCTCATACCCGTTCCACCTCAGGTGTCCCGAACAGGCCGTAGGGTTTGATCAGCAGGACGATCAGCAACAAGAGATAGGGCGAGACGGGGGCGAAGTTGTCCCCCAGCCAGGGGAAGTACTCGGCCTGGTAGTTCGCCACCAGTGCCTCGATGACCCCCACGGCCAACCCGCCGACGACGCCACCACCGACGGAGTCAAGCCCCCCGATGATGATGGCAGGCAGAGCTTTAAGGGCGATCACCCAGGTGCCCTGGCTGATGCCTGATCCGCCGTCCACGAACATCCCTGCGACGGCGGCCAGCGCCCCAGCCAAACCCCATGAGACCGCGAACACGCGTCCCACGTTGATGCCCTGCGCCAGCGCTGTTTCCTGGTCGAAGGCTGCGGCGCGCATGCCCAGCCCGAACCTGCTGTATTTGAAGAAGGCGAATAAGGCCGCCAAGATCAACAGGGTTGCGATCAGACGGGCGATATCGCGTTGGTTGATCAGCAAGTCACCCACATTGATCGTATTGAACCCCCAGGGATCGCCGACATAGCGGATGTTGGTGCCGATCAAGCGGTTCTGGACGACCCGCAGCGCAATGTCGACACCGATGGTGATGATCGCCACCACAAAGACCGGCTGGCCGATCATGGGTCGCAAGGCCAATCGTTCGACGACCAGGCCAACGACTGCCGTTGCGATGATCGCAACCACCAAGGCCGGCCAGAATCCGATCGCTTCATGAAGAAAGACCATGAACAACGCGCCGGTGACCATCAACGCCGGCTGGGCGAAACTGATCACCAGCGTCGATTTGTAGATGATGACAAAGCCGAGGGCCACCAGGGCGTAGATGGAGCCCTGCCCCAGCCCGCGGATGATCGCCTGAACGAACTGGATCATGCGTCAGCCCCCTGCCCGTAGGCGGTGCCAGCCGGATCCTTTGCCACGAAGTCTTGACTGTCACCGGCGTTGACGTAGGTCGTGCCATCGGCCCCGGCCCCGTGCGCTTGGCCCGCATACATCCCCTCGACCAGATCGCCGAAGATGTCGTACAGCGACGAGCGTTTGACCTTTTGCGTGGCGGTCATCTCACCGTCCTCGTGATCCAACTCCTTGGGCAGCATGCGGAACTTCTTGATCCCCTCCACGCGGGAGAACTTGGTGTTGGTCTTCTCCACCAGCCCCGCGATCAGCTCGACGACTTCGGGTTTTTCGGACAGATCCCGGTAGGTGGTGTACGGGATGCCTTTGCGTTGGGCCCAATCACCCACGGTGTCCATCTCGATGCCGACCAACGCGCTCAGGTACTTGCGCTGGTCGCCGATGACGACGGCTTCCTTGATGAACTCCGAGGCCTTCAGGGAGTTCTCGATCTCACTGGGGGAGATGTTCTTGCCGCCCGAGGTGATGATGATGTCCTTGATGCGGTCCACGATCTTGATGTGGGTCCCATCCACCCATTCACCGACATCACCGGTGTGCAGCCACCCGTCGGGATCCTTGGCTTCTGCCGTTGCCTCGGGTTTGCCCCAATATCCCGCGAACACCGCGGGATGGCGGGTCAGGATCTCGCCACTTTCCTCATCGATCTTGATCTCGATTCCCTCATGGGGTTCACCGACCGTGCCAAGCTTCATGCGTCCGGGACGGTTGCTGGTGGCCACCGCCGCGTTCTCACTCATGCCGTACAGTTCATAGATGGGCACTCCGATGCCCCAGAACCACTGCAGGACCTCCGGAGCGATCGGTGCCGCCCCGGTGCCGGCCGTTCTGACCATGCGCATGCCCAGGCGATCTTTGAGCGCGCGGAACATGAACAGATAACCGATGCCGTAGACCACACGGGTCACGGGCGTGTGTGAGCCTCCGTTGTTGACCAGCCGGGTGCCCAGCCAACGGGCGACGCGGGATGACACGTTCCACGATGCCCGTTTGAACCGGCTGGCGGAGGCGACGCGGATCTCAACTGATGCCAGCATCTTCTCCCAGATGCGCGGCACGGCGAAGAACACGGTCGGCTGCACCTCCCGCAGGTTCTGCGGAACCGTCTCGATGGATTCTGCGAAATGCACTGTCACGCCGGCTTCGGCATTGAGATAGATGGTGGCGGCCCGTTCGGCGATGTGGCACAACGGCAGATAGGACAGACACACGTCATCCGGTCCCGCGGGGGGGTCATAGAAGCCGCCGTCCAAGATCAACGTCTGGATGCAGAACTCGACATTTCGTTGGTCCAGCATGACGCCCTTGGGGGGGCCGGTGGTACCGGAGGTGTAGATCAACGTCATCACGTCGTCGGATTGGGCGTCGACCATTCGATCTGCCACGGCGCCCGGGTTGGTGTCGCGGTGCTGGCGGCCCAGGGCAACGAAGTCCTCCCACGCCATCAACCGCTCGTCGGTGTAGCGGTTCCGGATGCCACGAGGCTCCACATACACGATGGTCGCAAGATTCGGGAGATCGTCGATGACCTCCAACGCCTTGTCGACCTGTTCTTGATCTTCGGCGATCAGGACCTTCGCCCCGCAGTCGTTGAGCATGTACCCCACCTCCGCAGCGGGGTTGGTGGGATACAAACCCACGGTGATGGCGCGGACGGCCGCGGCAGCGGTGTCGGTGAACAGCCATTCACGCCGATTTTCAGAATGGATGGCGACCCGGTCGCCTGCGTCGACGCCCAAGGCGATCAGCGCGTGTCCCACGTCTTGACTCTGGTCCCAGTAGTCCGCCCAGGTGACCTCTCTCCAGACGCCGAAGTCCTTTTCGCGCATCGCGATGGTGGTCGGTGCACGTTCGGCCCAGTCACGAACCCTGGTCGCGGTCGTCTTGACGGTTGTGTCCGCCGCGTCGGGGCGGTCAAGGGTGGCGGTCATCGTCTGACTCCTCCATGGACTGTTGTCACTGTCATCCGGTCTGGTGGTCCTCGCCCAGGTAGGCCTTGATCACGTCGGGGTTGCGCTGCACCTCTGCTGGGGCGCCGGTGGCGACATGCCGACCGAAATCCACCACCATCACCCGGTCTGCCAGATCCATCACCAACCCCATGTCATGCTCCACCAGAATCATCGGGGTGTGGAGTTCATCACGGATGTCCAGGATGAACCTGGCCATGTCCTCGGTCTCTTCGACGTTCATGCCGGCGACTGGTTCGTCAAGCAGCAGCAGTCGGGGTTCCATGGCCAAGGCTCGACCCAGTTCAACCCGCTTTTGGATGCCGTAGGGCAGTAGACCCACTGGCATCTTGCGGTACTCCTGGATCTCCAGGAAATCCACGATGTCCTCGACCACGGCTCTGTTGCGCACCTCCTGCCGGTGGGCCTTGCCCACGTACACCATCGCGGACAAGAAGTTGTAGTCGATCTTTTGGTGGCGACCCAGCATCAGGTTGTCCAGCACCGTCAGGTTGCCGAACAGCTCGATATTTTGAAAGGTTCGTGCCAGCCCCTGACCGGCGATGTGGTGCGGTGACTGCCCCACGATCTCGTTGCCCCGAAATCGCACGCTGCCTTCTTGCGGCTCATAGACCCCAGAGAGCACGTTGAAGATGGACGTCTTGCCGGCGCCGTTGGGACCGATGATCGCAAACAGTTCCCGCGGACCGACTTCGAAGGACACCCCGTCGATTGCGGTCACACCCGAAAACGACAGCCGTATGGAATCAAAGTCCAGGATCGGACCGGCATTTGGCTCATCAGGAGTGACGAGGGGGGAGGTTGCCAGGGGATTTTCTGCCAGCGTTTCCCGACCGCTCATGACAACCACCGCTTCCGCCGCTTGTAGTGTTTCACGTTGCGAAAGGACTTGGCGTGGCCTTCCTCGGCCAGACCGAGATAGAACTCCCTCACGTCATCGTCCTGCAACAGTTCCTTTGCCGGTTTGTCCATGACGATCTTGCCCGTTTCCATGATGTAGCCGTGTTCGGCAACTCCCAGGGCCATGGAGGCGTTTTGCTCCACCAGCAACACGGTCACCCCCTGGCTGTTGATCTCAACCACAAGATCACGGATCTGTTCAACCAGCTGTGGGGCCAGTCCAAGGCTCGGCTCGTCCAACAGCAGATATTTTGGACTGGACATCAACGCGCGGCCCATGGACAGCATGGTCTGCTCGCCCCCCGAGAGGTATCCCGCCGTCGCGCGACGACGGTCCCGAAGGACTGGGAACAGGTCGTAGACCCGTTCGATGTTCTCCTTGGCCATGCTGGTGTCGGTATGGGCGCCCACGCGCAGATTCTCCTCCACGGTGAACTCCGCGAAGATGCGGCGTCCTTCCAAGGCTTGTTTGATGCCGCCTGCCACAACCCGTTCAGGGGGCAGGTGATGAATCGGCTCTCCGTCAAGCGTTATCGTGCCTTTGGTCACCTCTCCCTCATGGACGTCGAGCAAACCCGATATGGCGCGCAGCAGGGTCGTCTTGCCTGCCCCGTTGGCCCCCAACAACGCAACAATCTTGCCTTCAGGAACCCGCAGGCTGACACCCCGCAGGACCAGGACGACATCGTCATAGACGACCTCAAGGTTTGACACCTCGAGCATGTGCCCTCCAAATACATCGGTCCGTTGTTGAGCAGTCGTTACCGCGAAGTGCTGTCGGCGATTGGTCTTTTAGCCGGCTGACCAGCGATCTTGCCAAGCCTAGTCCATCCCGTCGGGCGATGTGTCAACCCCGTCGGGTTTCTCAGCGGGTCAATGTCTGCTGCACAGCAAGGATGCTGCGGTACAGCAGATCCAGGATGGCGGCGACGAAGGCCGCCGACGACAACCAAAAGGCCGCCAGCAACTGGGTCTGATAGTCCCATCCCGGGGGCTGGATCATCTGTTGCACAGGGGGTAGGGGTGCGGACACGATGCCTGCCGTGGCGGTGTAGGCGACGTAGGGCCACAACGCGAAGAAGGCCAGGATGCCGACCGCCCCCGCCAGGTACCCCGTGCGTCCCTTCACCACCGCCAGTGCCGCCACGGCAAGGGCCAGCGTCAGCCCGCCGCCCGCAACACCCGCCGCGGCTTGTAGATAATCGGTGCGGCTGGGGTCTGCCCCCAAGACGCTGGTGGTGTCCGCCATCGCCTGGAGCAATCGATACGCAAGTTGGGCGACGGCCGGTAGTAGTACCAACAACGCGATGACGCCGCTGGTGAATCCCCAAACCGGCCACCGTGGCCCGGCTATGAAGCCTGGGCGGCGTTTGATCGTGATGGGTGTCGGTACGGCACGGCGCCGAGATGGCTGCTTGGGACGGCGTGCCAGGAACGGTCGAGTGGGCGGTCGTGGGGCCCTGGTGCGCCGAATCGGGGCCCGGGACGGGCGAGGCGTGACGGGGGCACTGACCGGCGTCCGTGGGGGGGGTGCCAGTGGCGCCGAGCCGACCGTTCGCTGCGCGGGCGCGCTGATGGTCGGCTGGGCATTGTCGTTGGTCGGTCCGCGGTCTGCTGCCGGCTGCGGCAACCGGACCGTTGGCGACGAGACCGCGTCATCCGGGACGGGCCGCGCCGAACCGTCAGGCGTGACTGGCCCCGTGCCGACCTGGCCAGGGGTGAGCTCTTCAGCGGTGCGGGCACGCAGGGCAGCGAGGTCGCCCCGAAGGCGCTCCAGACGGTCAGCGTTCAGGTCACGGGACATGGGTTGGAATGCGTCGATCTGGTATCGGGGCGGGGGCGAGCCATAGTGCCATGCGCCCGTGACCCGGCGCCTGACGTAGCGCGACAAGTTGACCGCAACCCGTCATCAGGCCGCAATTTGCACCAAACTGGCGATGTTCTGACAGACTGATCGTGATGGTTCCGCTGAATATGGTGGGGATCAGGTGATGACGCAAGGACATCATCAGGTTCTGTCCGACCGCTACCGCCTGACCGATTCGATCGGTCGCGGCGGCATGGCCGACGTGTATTCCGCCCAAGACACCATCTCGGGAAAGATGGTGGCCGTCAAGGTGATGCGGATGGGGGAGGCCGCCGATCCTGACCGATTTGCGGCGGAGATGGCCATCCTCGACCGGCTGTCCCACCCGGCGATCGTGCGGCTGTTCGACACCGGACGGACCAGCGATGACAGTCCGTACTTCGTCATGCAGTTGATCGAAGGGGAATCGCTGTCTGCCATCCTGCGTGAAGGAGCCCTTGACGAGGGGACCATTGTCCCGGTCGGGGGGTGCATCGCGGGCGCCTTGGCCCATGCACACGAAAGCGGGGTCATCCACCGCGACATCAAGCCGGCCAACATTTTGATCGATGGGGACGGGCAGGGCTTTCTGAGCGACTTCGGGGTGGCCCGCCTGGTTGACTCGACGTTGCTGACCCGTGCCGGTACCACGATCGGCACCGCCGCCTACCTGGCCCCGGAGCAACTGCAGCAGTCATCGGTGGGACCGGCGGCTGACATCTATTCCTTGGGTCTGGTGTTGATCGAGGCGTTCACCGGCCAGCGTGCCTTCCCGGGCAGTGGTGCAGAGGCCGCGATGGCGCGGCTGGGTCGCCACCCCGTGATACCTGATGCCGTACCCGACACCTGGGCCGGGCTGCTGTTGGCCATGACCCGTCGGGAACCCGGTCGCCGTCCAACCGCCACATTCATAGAAGACGTGCTCAACGGCAACATCTCGGCCCCGCCTCTGGACCCCGCCGAAAACGCGCGCCGTAGTCCCGTGCCTGTTGATCCTGACGACATGCCCACGGCCACGACCCACGTTGCCGACATCGCGGGCTTGACAAGCTGGGATCCGCCCAGCAGCGATTCGGGGGCGCGGCTGCGGCCGCCGGTCAGCCCGCCACCCCCACCTGATGCGCTGCAGGAGACATATGGGGCAGGGATACCCCAGCCGACCCCGTCGCCGTTGCGCCGTTGGCAAAACGTCGTGCTGAGCATCAGTGCCATCGTCGTCGGGTTGGCCGTCTTGGCGGCGGCGGTGACATTTGTTGTCGGTAACGTCACCAATGACGATGAGATCGCCGGTACCACGCGCGTGGACAACGCTGCCCGCGAGGTCCTGCGGGTCATCGATGCCTCGGAGGTCCTACGGGCCAGTGACCCCTCGCTTCAACGTCGACTGCGACTTCTGTCGGGAGAAATGGTGGAGTCGGTCAACGAGGACCGTCTGGACGGGGCGTTGCGAGCCGCCGTAGGCATGACGGCAGAGGTCCGGGAGGGGATTCAACGGCTGGACATCGACGAGGTGGCGTTCGGCTCGTTGCTGGATTCGCTGAAGGCCTTGACCCAGGAGATCGAGGCGGAACTGAAGACACAACGTGAGGACACCAGCTAAACAGCGGATCACCGAGTCCCTGCCACAGGAAGGCTCAGCTTGGCGCCACCTTCCACGGTCATGGTGGTGGGTCGAGAGACAGTTCGTTCGCCTTGAGGAAGACCGTAACCCAGGTTGCGGTCAAAGGCGGGGAACGACCCGCCGGCCACCAGGATTCGCAGACGATGACCGCGTTGGAACTGGTGTGCCACAGGATGAAGTTGCACCTGCACGTTTTGACCACCACAGCTGGTGAACCGGGCATATCCGTCTGCCAGTGAGACCGACCGGCCCTGCGGATCCACATCGGTCAGGCGACAAAACAGGTCAGCGATGCCGGTGTCACACGACAGCGAGGCCGTCAACGTCGCCCGGCCGGCGATGGTGAGTGGGCGGGGGAGGGGGTGAGAGGTGTGGACCACGACGTCGGGTCGCAGTTCAAGTTCCAGGCAGTCCACCCGGCCAGCTTCCAACGACAACGTGGAGCCCCCTAGGGAGGGGGTGGGATCGGCAGGGTCGTACCGCAACGCGAACCCCGGCGGGGTGGAGCCGTCTTCAGGCACCAGACGACCGCCGGACAACACCCATGAGGCGTCGTCATGGGGCGGTGGCCACGCTGGCATCGTCCACCAACGGTCAGCGCCGCCCAGCCAGATCCGGGCTTGGGGGTCGGGTGTGTCGAGGTCCCGGAGGTGGTGATCGAAGTGTTGTTTGGCCTGGGTGAAGGCAGCGGTCTGCACCCGAAGGTCCAGATGGCCCCAGGGGCCGACGACCAGGTCGGTCGGTTGTGTCTGGGCCTGCACACGATAGTTGTCCAGTTGATCGGCCAGGAAGATGTCGTACCAGCCGGTCAGATGTGCAGTTGGCCCGACGACCGGGATGCGGGGCGCCAGATCAGCGGGCGTCCAATATGGGTCGTCAGGGTTCGGGTGCTCGCTCCAGTGACGCCAGATGGGGGAGGGGCGCCCCAAGACGAACTCGTCCAGCTGGTTGACGGGCAGCGCATGCATCCGCCGAACCATCTGTGCATCGCGTCGCCGAGAATCGATGATCCCCTTGAGGCGCGTCATCCACATGTCGCCGTCGCCCGCCATCGCATCAAGGGATTTGATCCAGCGCAGGGTGGTGTCCAGGTGGCGCAGTCCACGTGGGTCAGGTAATCCCAGGCCGGGGTGGGTGATGCCGACGGCCAGAGCGGTGATCAGTTCAGGAACCTCCACCGCGGCTGCCCAGGCGGTCCCACCCAGATAGCTGAGGCCCCAGGTGCCCACGCGACCGTTGCACCATGTCTGGCCGTGGATCCATTCCGCGGTGCTGGCACCGTCTGCGGCCTCGTGAATCATGGGCTCGAACACACCGCCGGAGTCGAACCGTCCCCGGACGTCCTGCAGGACCACGGCGTACCCGACCCGCGCCAAAAGCTTGGCCTGTGCGACCATCGGGATTCCCGTCAGGCCGTTTCGTCCGTAGGGCGTGCGGACCATGATGGTTGGATGGGGCCCGGGACCTGCCGGTCGATGCACATCGGTTGCCAGGGGCGCCCCGTCGGCCATCTGCACATAGTGGGTCGCGGTGGTGGCCAGGCGTTCCAGGGTTCGCAGCATGACGGTCCAGGGTGCCATGGCGGGGCGCCGCCCAACCCCTTGAAATCGACTCACCGCCCCCTCAAACTTGACTCGAACAACGATGGCCCCGGGGCTGTGGGCAGGGGCTTAGCCTCCCAATCCGGAGTCACTTGCAAGGGTGACGGGAGGTCTTTTGAGCCGGTTGCGCTAGCCGTATGGGGTGCGGAGCTCGTCCAGCCGGGCCTCAAGGTGGGCGCTTTCCACGTCGTTGGTGCACAGGGCAAGCGCTCTCAGATAGGAGGCCCGGGCAAGCGCGGCGTCGCCGGCCCGCTGCGCGAGTTCAGCACGGACTGCGGCGACCCGGTGGTCGTCGTGCAACAGAGCATCGAGTCCGGCAAGGAGGATGAGGCCAGCCTCAGGGCCATCGACCTCAGCCACAGCGACCGCTCGATTGAGCCGGATGATCGCTGAACCGGTTCGCGCTTCCAGGTCGTTGTAGTGACGGGAGATCGTGTTCCAGTCCGTTGCTGCAGCGGTGGGAGCCCGCGCATGCTCAGCTGCGATCAAAGCCTGGAGTCGAAGTTCGTCGCCGTACCCGTCCTGTGGCGGGAGTTCGCCGACGAGCGCGAGCCCCCTGCGAATCTCGTCGTGGCGCCATATCGAGCGATCCTGGTTGGCGAGGGTCACCAGGCGTCCGCCGTGTTCGCGGGCGTCTCGGCGGGCGTGCTGGAGCACCAACAGCGCGAGCATTCCTTGGACCTGCGTTGCCCCGGGGACGAGATCATGCAAGACGATGGCAAGCCGCACGGCATCTCCGGAAAGGTCAGCACGAAGTAGGTCAGGTCCGCGGCCGGGGGAGTACCCGGCGGTGAAGGCCAGATATATCGTGCGACACACCTCGTCGAGACGGTTGCCGAGCTCCTCTTCCAGCGGAGTGACCATCGGAATGCCGGCAACCGCGATCTTCTTCTTCGCTCGGGTCAGGCGGGCAGCCATCGTCGGTGTCGACACAAGGAACAGGCGGGCAATCTGCTCGGTCGGTATCCCCAGGATGAGGCGGAGCGCAAGGGCTGAACGTGACTCGCGCGGGAGCGCGGGATGACAGCACAACAAGATGAGCTCCAGCCGGTCATCGCCCAGTTCTTCCTGTGCGTCATCGGGCGGCACCCACCCGGGTCTGACTGCCAAGAGCGGCGCCTTGCGCCCGGCAATGGCCTCCGCCCTGAGCCGTCCGATGAGTTGGCGGTAGGCGGTCGTGTACAGCCAGCCGGAGGGGTTGGCCGGTACCCCTTCGGCTGGCCAACGGCCCCAGGCCCGTGCGAAGGCCTCGCTAAGGGCGTCTTCGGCGAGGTCCAGACGACGGGTCCGCGACACGAGCAGCGACAACAGCCGGCCCCATTCATCCCGGTAGGCCTGCTCGATGATCCGGTCAGGCCGTGTCGATGACAGGGCGGATGTCGATGTCATAAGCGGGCAGGATTTTGCACAACGCAATCACCGTGTCGAGGTCCGGGGCATCGAGAAGGTAATACCCGCCGATCTGCTCCGCCACTTCGGCGAAGGGGCCGTCGGTGATGGTCATCTCGTCGCCGCGGGTGCGTAGGGTGGTGGCAACAGAGCCGTCACTCAATGCCTCTCCGCCGAGGATCTCCACGCCCGGCCGCGCTGCGCACGCCTCATCAAATTCGACGTGCTGGGCCATCCCCGCTGACTGCTCCTCCGCCGTCAGCTCATCCCACGGCGGTAGCTCACCTTGGCCGGCAAGCAGAACGAAATACTTCATGGCAACCCCTTTGGTTCAACGTCAGCGACGATCGCCGACACAATATGACGCGCAGGCCTGCCTCAAATCGACGAGTCCGCATAAAAACTTCTTACGCGTACCATCTGCATCATGATGCTAGATTCATCGCATGGGCACCAGAAGGACAACGGTCACCGCTGACGAGGCCGACCTGGACACGTTGGAGGCCGAAGCTCGACGTCAAGGTGTGTCGGTGGCCCGGTTGATGCGCGAGGCGGTACGGGACAAGGCCCTTGGTATCCGCGAGCGCCGCCGCCCACGGCTCGGTGTCGGACGTAGTACTGACGGAGCGAACGCCGCCGAGATCACGGGGGACCCTGTCGCACGTCCACCGCGCTGATGGCGCTCATTCTGGACACCGGCCCCTTGCTGGCCGCCCTGGACGCAGCAGACCGCGATCACGACAGGTGCGCCGAGCTGCTCCTGACCGCGGAAGAAGACCTGATCGTGCCGACGCTCGTCCTGGCGGAACTGGACTATTGGTGCCATGAGCGGCTATCGAGCCGCGCGTGGCTGACCTTCTTCGAGGATTTGGCGGCAGGCGTATATCGCTGGGAGGCACCGAGCCAGGAGGATTTGTCGCGCTGCATCGAACTGCAACGTCAATACGCCGACTTACAGCTTGGCGTAGTCGACGCCTCGGTCATTGCCTTGTGCGAACGGTTGAACGAACCCAAAGTCGCTACGCTGGACCATCGTCATTTCGGCGTCGTCAGGCCGTCCCATGTGCCCGGATTCGTCATCCTTCCGAGCTAGGGGAACAGACTGCAGACGACACGCGCTGAGGGGTTGCTAGAGACCGACGAGGGTACGGAGTTCGGCCTTGGAGTGGTTGGGGAGGTGTGCTCTGTGGCGGCGGAGTTCGAGGCCTGCGTTGATGGCCACACGCATGTGGGAGTCGTCGGTGTCGTCGAGCGCGGTGTCGAGCTGGTAGTTGAACCACTGGTCGACTTCGCTTGCGCGCCAGAGGCGGTAGCGGCTGCGGGGGTCGGTGACGGGGGGAGGAAACCCTCCAGGACCACGTTCGCCGCTGATGAGCAGTCGGATGCTCTCGCGCGTGCGCCCGGTCCGGGCCGCGATATCGGCCATGGACACAAGCCCGGCGTCAGCCAGGCGAACTATGTGTACCCCGTCGACGGTTTCCACGTCGGCGACGGCGGACAGGACAGCATCGGCAACGGTCTCGGCCTCACGGTCGAAATCAATGTACTGGATGCTGTCGGCACAGCCGACCAGGGCGTCGTCACAGCCCGCCTCGAACAGCGCGTCGGCGAGCTCGTCGGTTTGAAGATCAGGCCCCTCGGCGATCAGAGTGAATGTGTAGGTCGTCATCTCAGGGGTCCTTGGTCGCCCAGTCGTGTGCACAGCGATCGAGGACTCGTCGTATCTGACGAGCGTGGTTGCCAGGGTTGCGTGGCGTGGACCAGATCGAGATCTGACAGCCAGCGCGGCTGGCTTCGCCGCACCGGGCAACACCCCAACGGTGACCCGACGAGGTAGGTGTCACGATCCATCCGGCATCCTCCAGTTCTTCCAGCGCGGCCTCGATGTCCTTCTTGGGATGCCGCAGCCTCGCCATGTTGACAGGATACAACACACCGTGTGTCCTCGCTGACCTTGCATCGAGCGTCAAAGCCGCCAGCGGCCACAGCACCTGACAGGAAGCTGCTGGCTCTTGCTCGAGAGCGTCGGCCGGGGGGCCACAGCTGGTTTGATGCCGGAGCGAAGCATCTAGATTTACATAATCTATCTTATGTGCAACGGGGCCAGGCCACTGGCCCAGGAGTTGTGCACGTTGTCAGGTCTCACCGAACGTTGTTTGATCCCGACGGTCAGTCATGCGTGATCGTTGGCATCCGGACGGGCGCAACAACTGATGTTCCGATGTTGGAACTGCGGGTCGAGACCGACGGTACGAGGGTCCTCGCCCACGCCGCG
>JBBSNE010000035.1:0-13210 GCA_038232815.1 Euzebyales bacterium
CCTCTACGGCTGGACGGGCCCGCCCCGGCCAGTGTGCACATAGGCCCGCATGGAGGGACACGCGCACATGGGAGATGAGCTACCCCACCGCGGGCGTCATGCTGCCTGAGGCCGGTCGGGCAGGAGCGCCAACGCCGGGTTATTGTCCACCGGAACGGCTTCGCCCGCACTGACCGGGCCGGGTGGGGTGCCGTCGCCGAAGGGACTGCCGCCCAACTCCTCGCGATGGTGAGGGGTGGCCCACACGGTGGTGTCGGGGCCCTGTGGCACGATGCCGGTCGGGTTGATGTCGAGGTGGGTGCCGTAGTAGTGCTGTTTGATCTGCACGAAGTCCTGGGTATCACCGAACCCGGGGGTCTGGAACAGATCGCGGGCGTAGGCCCACAGGACGGGCATCTCGGTCAGCTTGGTCCGGTTGCATTTGAAGTGGCCGTGATAGACCGCATCGAACCGGGCCAGAGTGGTCCACAGTCGCACATCGGCCTCGGTGATGGTGTCGCCGACCAGGTAGCGCTGGCTCTCCAGCCGGTCGGACAGTTGGTCCAGCCGGTCGAACAGAGCGGTGTAGCCCTTGTCATAGGCCTGTTGGGTACCGGCGAAGCCGCACTTGTAGACCCCGTTGTTGACGTCCTCATAGAAGCTGTCAGCTACCTCCAAGATCTCTTCACGCCGACCTTCGGGGAACAGGTCGGGGGCGCCGTCGCGATGGTGTTGCGCCCATTCGGTGGAGAAGTCCAGCGTCATCGTCGGGTAGTCATTGGTGACAACCTTGCCGCTGTCCACCTCGACGATGGCTGGCACCGTGATGCCCTTGGCGTAGGCGGGGAACCGTGCCAGGTAGGCGTCCTTCAGCCGGGGGATACCCAGCACGGGGTCGACCTTCCCAGGGTCCAGGTCAAATGCCCATGAATCGGCATCGTGGATCGGCCCGGCAAGGCCCATGGACAACGCCCCTTCCAGGCCCAGCAATCGCCGTACGATGAGCGCACGGTTGGCCCAGGGGCAGGCCCGGGCCACAACCAGGCGATACCGATCACGTTCGACCGGCCATTCATGGTCCCCGCTACCGTCCCGGGTGATGCGGTCGGGTATGTAGTCGGTGTCGCGTTCGAACGCATCTTCGACGTAGGCGACCGCATCGTGGGACATGTTTGAATCCTAACGATCCCGGCCTTCTTCGCAAGCCCAACCGTGACTGCGACGTCAGCGTCTTCGGCTTCGTGACATCTGTCCCTTCACAGCGGGCAACCTATCCTCAAACACGGCCAGGGGCCTAACGGAACGCAGGCGCCAGCCAAACACGGGATCTCAACCGGCGAACAGGGCGCGCAGTGTGTCCCGGTGCTCGATGTCAGTCAGGGCAACGACCTCATCGCCCGCCTGCAGGACAGTCTCACCCCGAGGGACGATGACGTGCCCCCCGCGGCGGACACTGGTGAGGGTCGCACCCTGCGGGAGTGACAGGTCTTTCAGGGCAGTCCCGCTGGCCACCGATCCGGCCGCGACGCTCATCTCAAGAAAATGCACGCCGGTCAAATCGCGGATCGTGCTGCGATCGCGGCGATGCTGCAAGCCGACGCCACGGTTCACTGCGGTCCGGTAGGCATTGATGATGTCGTTTCGGCGCAGCATGCCGACCAGGGGCGGCGTGGCATGGTCATCGATCACCGGCAGCCGGCCGACATCGGCCGTGGCCATGCGGTGCAGGGCACGAAAAACCGGGGTGGAGGGCGCGACGGTCAACGGCTTGCGCGTGCAGATATCGGCAACAGTCCGTGCAATTGAGTCCTGTTCGGCCGGAAGGTCGGACAGGGTCACGACCCCCAGCAGGCGACCGTTTGGAGTGACGACCGCGAAACCGTGATGGCCGGTGGTCTCAAACCGATCCCGTAACTCATCCACCGACAGGTCAAACGGCACGGTGGGAGGGTTGACGGTCATCACCTCCTCCACGGTCACCGATTGCATGACGTCGATCTCCTCGGGTTCGCTGACAACCACCCCTTGGCGCCGCAACGGGTCGATGTAGATGCCGTCGCTCGACATTCGATCTGCGACAAACGTGGCCAGCCCCGCAGCGAACATCAGGGGCAGGACCAGCCCGTAGTCGCCGGTCAGTTCGAAGACGATCAGGATGGCAGTCAGCGGTGTTCGGGCAGCGGCGGCAAAGACGGCGGCCATGCCCACCAGTGCGAAGGCGCCCGGCTGCACCCCCGCATTGGGCAACACTAGTTCCGCGGCGTATCCCACCGACCCGCCCAGAGCCGCACCGGTGAACAACGTCGGCAACAGGCTGCCCACGGCATTGCCAGAGGTGACCGACAGCATGGTTGCGCCGAACTTGGCAACCAATAGGACGAGCAAGAGCCGTACCGCATCAAGACCAGACGCTGGGATGGCACCGTCGATCATGCTCTGGATCGGTTCTCGGTCGCCAAAGATCGGCGGCAGTTGATGTCCACTGCCCAGCACCTCGGGGACGGCCAGGGCAATCAGCCCCACCCCCAAGCCACCCAGCGCCACCCTCAGCGGGCGCCACACGCGCAGCCGATCGAACAGTTGATGGCCGATACGCTCACCATGAAGAAACGCGATGCCCACCAGCGCGGCCAACACTCCGACCAGGGCGTAGCCGAGCAGTTCTCGTGGGTCGGTGAGCCCATACTCGACACGCGACTCAAAAACGATCTCCGGGCCCACAAGTTCCCGAGCGGTGACCGAACCGGCAACGGCAGCCAGCACGACGACCTGTAGCGACCGCGCGCTCAACCGGCCGAGGATCAACTCGATGGCAAACATCATCCCGCCAATGGGCGCGTTGAACGAAGCCCCTATGCCCGCGGCAGCGCCCGCAGCGACCAGTGTCCTCATCCGGTCCTCATCAACACGAAAGAGGGTCCCCATCAACGATCCGACGGCCCCACCTCCCAAGACAATGGGCGCCTCACGTCCCCCTGACCCACCGGTCCCCAATGCCAAGCCTGAGGCAGTCAGCATCCCCAACGGCACCCGCTTGCGGAACCGGCCGCCGCGCAGTGCCATGGTGCGCATGACCTCCACAATCCCCCCGCCCGCCACTTCGGGGATCCAATAGGTCACCAGCACACCCACGAGCAAGGCCCCAGCTGTCGGAACCAGCACCGTTGTCACGGTGCTGGGCGTTGAGCCGAAGGTCACCATCCGAACCAACCCGATGACCTGGACCAATAGGAACGCCAGGACGCCGGTCAGGATGCCGATTACCCCTCCCAGGGCCAACAACCCGGGTTCCTGCCGCGCGAAGGCCGACATTTGCTTTCGCACGGGCAGGGGCGTACGGGCCATCGAACGCATCATCTCAGCGGAAGACGATCGTTCGGTCCGCGAAGCGAAACACGCGGTGCTCACTGTGTGCCTTCACGGCACGGGACAACACCAGACGTTCGACGTCCCGGCCGATGATGACCAGGTCCTTTGGAGTCTGCGCATGGCTGACCCGGGCGACGTCCTGGTCGATGATCGGCCCCTCATCCAGGTCGGCGGTCACATAGTGGGCGGTGGCGCCGATCAGTTTGACGCCCCGTTGCCAGGCCTGGTGGTAGGGACGAGCACCCTTGAACCCAGGCAGGAACGAGTGATGGATGTTGATCGCACGGCCTGCAAGGCGGCGACACAGATCGTTGGAAAGGATCTGCATGTAACGCGCCAGGACGACAAGTTCGATGTCATGTTCGTCCAGCAGGTCCTGTAAGCGTCCCTCGGCTTGATCCTTGCCGTCGCCCGTGACGGGGATGTGGACGAACGGGACCCCATAGTTGGCCGCCACTGGCTGCAGGTCCCAGTGGTTGCTGATGACCATTTTGACGTCCACGGCCAACTCCCCGGCATGCCAGCGATACAACAGATCACGCAGGCAATGGTCGGCCTTGCTGACCAAGATCGCCATCCGGGTCCGGTGGTCGGCACGATGGACCTCCAGATGCGCTTCAAATCTTTGCGCGGTGTCCCCCAACTGCTCGGCGATGTCGGCGGGGTCGGTAATGGCGGTTTCGAATCGGGTGCGCATGCAGAACCGCCCGATCGAGGGCTCGCTGAACTGGGCGTTGGACAAGATGTTGCCGCCCAGGTCGGCAATCCCGTTGGCGATCCCCGCGACGATCCCCGATTGGTCGTGACATTCCAGCGTCAGCACATGACTGGTTGGTTCGCTCATGCGCCAGATGGTCCCACATGGCGCCCAAACGGCATGCCACCCCAACGGATCAGGTGGCGACGCAACGGCCCGTCGGCCGCGAGGAACACCGCCACCATGGCCGCGGTGACGGCCCTGGCATCGTCCCGGTCCGACAAATAGGCCCGTTGGTGACCGGGGGGAAGAGAGAAGAACAGTTCGAAGAAGTCGATGACCCCTTGGGGCGGTAGGGCCAACATCGCCTCCAGTCCCCGCCGCCGCAGATGATGGATCAGACGAGCCTGCCGGGGCCACACCACCTGACGCCCCGCTTCTGCCGCGGCCATGGCATCGGGCAACCCGTCGGCGATGGCGTGCACAAGTGGGTCAGCCAACCGCAGCGCCGCGGCCAGGCTGTAGCCCGTGGCCGGGTGGATCAGCGGGGCGGCCGCGCCGAAGGTGACCACGGGCCCGCTACCTCGAGTCAGAGGTGTGTCGACCACGAAGCCCACCTGTTCGGTGGGTGCATCGTCAGGTATGGCGATGCCCCGAGCCGCGAGCCGGTCGTGCAATCGTTGCTGCAGGACCCGCAGCGGCAATGCCGGGCGCCGGGCCAGGCTGGTTTCCTCCAACAGGACACGCTGATCGCTCAACGGGACGGCATACAAAAACGTCGGCCAACCGTCATGCCCATGATCGTTGCGCCAGTCCATGAAGTACCGCGGCAGATCGCCGCCGTCCGACACCACCACGCCGACGGCGGTCTGTGCCGCCTGGATGCCTGCGCAGGGGCGACCGCCGAGTACCCGCCGGGCCCCGCTGGCGTCCACCACCACCCGTGCCCGAACAGGTTCCCCGGATCGAAGCAACACGGCCGTGTCGTTGCCGTCGCGACGCAGCCCCACCACCGCGTCAGCCACCGCGTCGACGCCCCCGGCAGCCGACAACGTCCGTTGCAGTGCAGGGGTGGACAGCATCACATACGAGCGTTCCAGCACGTGCTCGGTCCGCGCGAAAGCACGGGCGTCGCTGATCGTCGCCGCCATCACTGTGGCTGGCACCCAGTCCGGCAGTTCGTCGGCCCATGCCCCGTAGGTGGCTGTCCACTCGCGCTCGGGTTGTGGATCGATCAGCGCCACCGACAGTCCCGCGGTGACACCCCGGGTGGCAACAGCCCGACCCGCCGGGCCCCCACCGACCACGGCCAGGTCTGCATGCGTCAGCGGTCGTGCCACAAAACGACTGTAGGCGCGTTGTTGCGGTTGATGTCGGTCTTGGGTACCACGCTCGATGTTCGGTCGACCAACGCGACGGGACCCTTTTCGTGGTAGTCCATATGGGCCGGGTACGACAGCAGAGGGGTTCGCCATGGACAACGAGCACGACGTAGGGGGGGTCGTCTTTCCCCTACAGCCCGACGGGCGTCGGAGCACGTCGGCTCTGGGACGGTCCGTGGTCACCGACGCCCTCCGTTCGGTGGACCCGACGGGGGCGAAGGCGGCGGAGCGTGACACAAACTGGCGCTCTGGATATCTGACCCATCTGCGCCATTTGACCGTGGCGGGGCTCGGATCCCGTAGTGACGCCGTCACCATCGCCCATGTTGGGCTTGACTCGCTCCATCATCACATGCGGGTCGTCGGGGCGGACGGCCACGATCGCGAACTGTCGTCACTGCAGACGGTCGCTCCAGAGGCCCGACTGGAAACAATCAAACTGGATGGGCAGGCCGAACCCGAACACGAACTGATCATCCCCTACCGTGGCCATCGACTGCAGGGCGACGCCCTGCGGCGGCAATTGGATCTGTGGGTGTCCGACGGGATCATCGAACCGTCCTGCGCCACCGCCGTCCGGCAGGTCATCGACCATCCCGATTGGCTGTCGGTGCCCGAGCGCACCATGGTCGTCTTGGGCGCAGGGGCGGAGATGGGCCCCCTTCCGGCCCTGCTGCGGTGGGGGGCCACCGTGGCGGCCGTCGACCTGCCCCGACCCGATATCTGGACCCGTATCCTGAGTACGGCACACGATGCCGCGGGAACGCTGATCCTGCCGGTGGCCCCTAGGACCGACCCGGCGGACGACCGGTCCCTTGACGCCCGTGCCGGCCTTGATCTGGTCGACGATGTCCCCGCCGCCGCCGAGTGGATCAACCAACTGGTCGGCCCGTTGTTGCTTGGCAACTATGCCTACGCCGACGGGTCCACACACGTTCGGGTGGCCACGGCCGTGGATGCGATGACCACACGTGTACACCAGGCCCGAGACGACGTAGCGCTGGCCTTCCTGGCCACACCGACCGATGCGTTCGCCGTGCCTGCCGACACGGTCGCCAAGTCCGTTCAGGCCTACGAGGACCGGTCACGCGCCGCCAAGGTGATGGCCAGGCCATTGCGGACCGTGTCCGGCGGCCGGCTGCTGCGACGCGCCTACGCACCCGGTGTCGACCCGGGCATCTGCGATGCCCTGGTCCCCCAGCAGGGTCCGAACTATGCCTTGGCCAAACGGGTCCATCGCTGGCGGGCCACGTTGGCGCGCGACCAGGGCACGCTCGTATCGATGCACGTTGCCCCCGCCACCCGGACCCGTTCGGTGATGAAAAACCGGGCCCTTGCAGCGGCATATACGGGTGCGCACCGCTTCGGAGTGGAGATCTTCGACCCCGACACGACCAACACGTTGATGGCTGCACTGCTGGTTCACGACCTGCACACCGGCGGGGTCCAAGCCCACGACCAGGTGTGGCAGGACGAGGCCCATGCCGCCGCCCACGGCGGACTATGGACCTGCGCCTACGCGCCTCGTAGCGCGTTGGGGTTGGCGGCGCTGTTGGGTGTGGGCGGCGCAAGATCCTGACATGACGCCCACTTTGACCTTGACCTTTCACACATCCGTTGACGACGTCGACAAGATGCCCCCGTCACGGGCAGAGGTGGCCGTCATCGGGCGGTCAAACGTCGGCAAGTCGTCGCTGGTCAACGCGGTTGCCCGTCACAAGGAGTTGGCCCGGACCTCCAAGACCCCCGGTCGCACGCAACTGTTGAACGTGTTCGACGTGGCCGTTGCTGGCAAAGGGCCCGCAGGGGCGACGTTGGTGGACCTGCCCGGATATGGCTACGCCAAGTCCAGCAAGGGGCAACGTGGCCGGTGGCAAGAACGGATGGAACGCTATGTGCTGGGCCGCGACCCCCTGGTGATGGTCATCGCCCTGGTCGACGGCGCGGTGGGCCCAACCCGTCTTGACGTCGCAACCGTCCGCTGGCTTGAGTACAACCAGATCCCCTTCACCGTCGTCGCGACCAAGCACGACAAGGTCAAGTCCTCGATCCGACAGAAACGGCGCCGCGAACTGGCCGAAGTTCTGGGGCTGACAGCTGACGAGGTCGTCTGGGTCAGCGCTGAGAAGAACACCGGCATCGACCGACTGCGCGGGCTGATCGCGACCTGGCTGACTGCCGGATGACAGACCGTGCGGCGCAGCCGCGCATTCCTGGTGAACCGGGGGCCGACTCGTCAGAATGCATGTGTGACCTCAGCGGCCCTCCCTCACCTGACCGCACTCGTTCGTGATTCTACCCGCGGCTGGACTCAAGCAGACCTTCATCCATCATGTCCGTTTCCACGACGACGGTCGGTACAGCATTACCGATGACGCTCGCCAGTTGGAATGGAGCGCCGGTATCGCTCGAATCGGCATGTCCGTGCGGCGCAGCAGCGGTCGGCGCCGAGGACTGATCACTGTGGCCGCTGAGTCCCTCGGCCTTGATTCACGCCGCGGCGACGCCGAACGGTTCGGCGTCGGTGTCGCGGTGGTGGCCGGTCTCGGCGCCGCGGTCATCCTCGTCGTTTTGATCGTCGCGGCGTTGCTGGGGCTCTTCTGACCGCAGATCAAAGGAACTACGAGCCAGCCGTTGACCACGCATGGTACGACAAGGTTCATGAACCGCGTCGGCCATGCGCCTGGTCATACGCTTGACGTACCTCTGCAGCGATTCGGCCACGGTCCGACACCCCCAGGCCTTGTTGCACAGCCCACCTGCGGATCTCACTGGTCAAGGGTTCGGCAGGCGGTAGAGGCCCTGCATGGGACAGCGTGGTCAGCAACGCCTCCGCGCCCTGGTCCTCCTCGACATGGGCCAGGGCTGCACCAAGAAAGCGGTAGGTCCATTCCTGCGCCAACTTGCGGTTTTCAGCAAAGATCACTGGCACGCTCGGGACGCGGACGGCCAACTCGGCCAACGCCTCGGCCACCACCGCTGGGCGCACGTGGGCCGCTGCGAAGATCTGGGAGTAGCGGTCCTCGACCACGATGGCCGCCCGGGGAACGGATGCAAGCTCGGCTGCCTGGCTGCGCAGCCGGCCCGACAGCAGGCCTCCGACCAGGTCGTCCAAACTCTTGCGTTCCACCACACCCACCAACCGGCCATCCTCCCCCTCCACGGCATAGTCACCAACCGGAAGTTTGCGCCGTACCACCTCGGCCTGCTGGTGGCTGAAGCGCCAGCCGTACCGCTCACCCGAGTCCCTCACGATCGTCAGGGTGCGTCCTGCGGCACGGGCCGTCGGTAGTGCCACGTTGGGGCGTGCTTGTTTGGCCACCTTCGCGGTCTGCCAAAAGATCATCTGTCGCCCCCGCGCCTTGGCGAAGACGAACTGCGACCGGCTGAGTTGTGTCCGGTCCACGACCAGGTCGATGGCCGCCCCACGACGGCGACATGACCGTACGCCCAGTCGTTCGACGATGACCGGATCGGCCGGCCACTCCGCCGGATGGCAGTACAGCTTGGCCATGCGCGGCCAGGTTTCACGGGTTTTCAGGACCACCCCGTCAGGACCCAACGGGACCCTGAGCAGGTATGGAAGGGTCGAACCCTCTTCGGGGTTCAACGCAATGAGGAAGTCGTCCACGCCCGTCAAGAGTGCCAGGTCGGCCACCGGGAATGAAGCAGCGCAGCAGCAACCCATACTGGGGAGTGTGGCCGCAATCAGTCTGGAGGGGGTCCGTCGGGTCCATGCCGACGGGACCGTGGCGCTGCACGACATCGACTTGGCGATCCAAGACGGCCACCTGTTCACGATCGTCGGCCCCTCCGGCAGCGGCAAGTCCACCTTGCTTCGAAGCATCGCCGGGTTGGATCCCCTGACCTCTGGCGTGGTGCGGATCAATGGCCGTGACATGGCCGGCACCCTGCCCCGGGACCGCGATCTGGCGCTGGTCGCCCAACAGAGCAGCCTGTACGGCTTTCTTGATGTCGCAGGGCAACTGGCCTTCCCGTTGGAGATACGCAAGACCGAGTCCGCTGAGGTGGAACGCCGTGTGACGGCCGAACGCCGGGCCTTTCGGCTGGGGGCGATCTGGCGTCGCCGGCCCAAACAATTATCGGCCGGGGATGCCCAACGCACCGCCATCGCCCGCGCCATGGTGCGGCTGCCGCGCGCGTTGCTGTTGGACGAACCATTGCAGCTGTTGGATCCCCCCACCCAGGCACGCCTGCGCAACGAGTTGTACCGCCTGCACCGCGCTAGCGGGCTGACCATGGTGTACACGACCAACGACCATGGGCAGGTGCTTGGCATCGCCGACCGGCTGGCGGTGCTGCGTGACGGCCGCATCGCGCAGGTCGACACGCCGCAGGAGATCTTGAACCGACCGGTCGACCGTTGGGTCGCCGGGTTCGTCGGCGAACCCGCCATGTCGTTCATCGATGCGGTCGTGGAGGAACAGGGGGGGCTTGGGTGGTTGGCCGTCGGTGATCAACGGCTGCGATTCCCCGGAGGGTTGCCCGGCCCCTTACGTCAACGAGTGGGCGGGAGGGTCACCCTTGGCGGACGTCCGGACAAGATCCGGGCGGTCGAGCCGGCCGATCCGGTGGACCAGCAGTTGGACGGCATCGCCCATGAGGTCCAGCGTCTGGGAAACCATGACCAGGTCGCCGTCGCGTTCCCGACGGGTCAGTGGATTGCCCGCTTTCCCTCCAAACTGATGAGCCAAGCTGGGGACAAGGTCGCCATCAGCGTGGCAGTGCGGGGCCTGAGTTATTTCGACGCGTCCAGCGGACGGGCCATCTGGCACGGGGAATGACAGCGGAGGCCTGCGCATCACCCTGATGGATGACATCCCAAGCGCCTTTCCGCTGACGTCGAGGCTACAATCGCCGCACAGGCGTCGATCCGGCCATCACCGGGGAGCCACCGGAAGAACAGGCGCAAGCCCCAGTAGAACCGGTCGGGAGGCCCGTCACAGCCACAGATGAAGAGGCTCCGGGCCGGTCCCGGCGGCAAACGAGGTGGTACCGCGGTGATCCTGTCAACGGGATTCTCGTCCTCGGGAACAGTCCATCGCACCAGGAACTCCCGATGTCCACCGCACCCTCTGACGGCAACGCCTACCCACGGCACGGTCATGCCGTGCCCCCGTCCCCCAACTTCCCTGACCTTGAGAAGGCGGTGTTGGCCTACTGGGAGGATGACGACACCTTCGAAGCCTCGGTCAACGCCAGGGACACCGGTAAGGATGGCGACAACGAGTTCGTCTTCTACGACGGCCCACCGTTCGCCAACGGACTGCCTCATTACGGCCACCTGCTGACCGGCTACGTCAAGGACGTCGTCCCCCGCTTTCGGACCATGCGGGGCCGACGGGTCGAACGACGCTTCGGGTGGGACTGCCACGGCCTGCCTGCGGAGGTCGAGGCCGAGAAGCAGTTGGGCATCACCCACAAGTCCGAGATCGAGCAGATGGGCATCGAGGTGTTCAACGATGCCTGCCGCACCTCGGTCCTGCGCTACACCGACGAGTGGGAGGACTACGTCACCCGTCAGGCCCGCTGGGTCGATTTCGAGGGGGACTACAAGACCCTGGACCTGGACTACATGGAATCAGTCATGTGGGCGTTCAAGACGCTGCACGACAAGGGGTTGATCTATGAGGGGTTCCGCGTGCTGGCCTATTGCTGGCGCTGCGAGACACCACTGTCCAACACCGAAACCCGCATGGACGACGTCTACCGCCAACGGCAGGATCCGGCGGTCACGGTTGGCCTACGGCTGGCGAGTGACTCGGACGACGCGCTGAGTGGCGCCTTGGCGCTGATCTGGACCACCACCCCCTGGACCCTGCCGTCAAACCTGGCCGCCGCGGTCCATCCCCACCTGGACTACGTGGTGGTCCAGCCAAACGAAGGCGATTTCGAAGGCCAGAAACTGATCCTGGCCGAAGCCGCGGTGCCACGCTACGCCCGGGAGCTGGGCGAGGACCCCCCGGTCGTCCAGCGGCTGAGGGGAACCGAACTGCTGGGGCGCCGCTACACGCCACCATTTGGCTATTTCGCCGGCGCGGAGAACGCCCACGTCGTGCTGGCCGCAGACTACGTCAGCGCCGATGACGGCACCGGCCTGGTCCACATCGCCCCGGCCTTCGGTGAAGAGGACAAGGTCGTCACCGATGCCGCCGGCATCACCCCGGTCGTCCCGGTGGACAGCCGCGGTGAGTTCACCGCCGAGGTCACCGACTTCGCCGGCATGCACGTCTTCGAGGCCAACACCCCGATCATCCGGGCGCTGCGCGCCGACGGAGTGCTGGTCCGTCACGAGACCTATGACCACCCCTACCCCCACTGTTGGCGGTGCGACAACCCGCTGATCTACCGCGCGGTGTCCAGTTGGTTCGTCGAGGTCAGCGTCTTTCGTGATCGCATGGTCGATCTGAACAAGCAGATCGACTGGGTGCCCGCCCATATCCAGGACGGCTCGTTCGGGCAGTGGCTGGCAGGCGCCCGCGACTGGTCCATCAGCCGCAGCCGCTACTGGGGCTCACCGATCCCGGTGTGGCAATCCGATGACCCGCGCTACCCCCGCACCGACGTCTACGGCTCCATCGAGCAACTGGAGCAGGACTTCGGCGTGCGGCTGGACGACCTGCACCGTCCCGCCATCGACAACCTGACCCGGCCCAATCCCGACGACCCGAACGGCGCATCGATGATGCGGCGGGTGCCGGAGGTGCTGGACTGCTGGTTCGAGTCGGGCTCGATGCCCTTCGCTCAGGTCCACTACCCGTTCGAGAACGCCGAATGGTTCGAAGACCACTTCCCCGGCGACTTCATCGTGGAGTACAACGGCCAGACCCGCGGCTGGTTCTACACCCTCCACGTCCTGGCGACCGCGTTGTTCGACCGTCCGGCCTTTCGCAGTTGTCTGGCCCACGGCATCCTGCTGGGTGACGACGGCCGCAAGATGAGCAAGTCGTTGTCCAACTACCCCGATGTGCGGGAGGTGTTCGACCGCGACGGCGCCGATGCCATGCGCTGGTTCCTGATGTCCTCACCCGTGCTGCGGGGCGGCAACCTGATCGTGACCGAGCAGGGCATCCGCGATGCGGTGCGCCAGGTCATGCTGCCGTTGTGGAACACCTGGTACTTCCTCAGCCTGTATGCCGGCGCCGCAGACACCGCCGGGACACGCCGCACCGACTCACCCGACGTGTTGGACCGCTATATCCTGGCACGGGTCCGCACCGCCATTGAGGGCATGACCTCGGCGCTTGAGGCCAACGAGATCGCCACCGCCTGCGCGGTGTTCGCCGACACCCTGGACTCGCTGACCAACTGGTATGTCCGACGGTCACGCGACCGGTTCTGGAATGCCGAGACCGAGGACGGCCAGGCAGCCGTCGACACCTTGCACACCGCGCTTGAGGTGCTGTGCCGTCTGGCCGCACCGCTGTTGCCACTGGAGACCGAGGAGATCTGGCGCGGCTTGACCGGCGGCCGCTCGGTCCATCTGACCGACTGGCCCACCCCGGAAGAACTTCCGGCCGACGACGCGTTGGTGCAGGGCATGGACGCGGTCCGCGCAGCGGCCTCCACCGTCCTGGGACTGCGGACCAGCGCGGGCCTGCGCGTCCGCCAACCGTTGCCATCGGTCATGGTCGCCACCGACACACCCGGCCTGCTGCAGCCGTTCACAGCCCTGCTGGCCGACGAGGTCAACGTCAAGGACGTCACCCTGATGACCGTCGACGAAGCAGCCGCCAGCGGCGTTCGGGTCCGTCAGCAACTA
>JBBSNE010000036.1:0-12980 GCA_038232815.1 Euzebyales bacterium
CCCCGAGCCCATGAACAGCACTGCGACCTTCAACACGCTGTGGGCCCAGCGGGCCAGCAGCTCTCGTCCCGCGCCGGGGGAGATGCCCACCACGACCGCGAAGGGCAGCGCCAAGACCAACATGGCCCCCGCAACCTGGGCCACCAGCAACGTTCCCGCGCTCAACACCACCGCGACCGCAAAGGCCGCCGACGTCACGCTGTACGCCAACGCTCCCGCGGTCCGATGACTAGTCATGACTTCGTTGAACTGCGCCATCTGTGCACACCCCGCCTCGCGCATGACATCGCGGGGTTTGTTGTCGTTGTCCCAGGACCTGGTCTGAACCAAGGCATCGGCGACCGCGCGGCAGGATGTGCCCGGCGTCGGCACGACGCCCCACTGCAACAACAGGAACGGTTCGTGGACGAAGGTGGCAAACATCGTTTCTTCAAACACCAGTTCGGTGTCCGGCAGCATGTTGGAGGGGCCGCAGTAGTTCGCGCGTCCCGTCGATTGATTGATGTCAGGGGATCCCAGCGCGATCATCCCAACCGTCAACTCACCCATGACCGACATGCCGCGGCACGCAGCGCTCTCGGCGTTGGCCAACAGGTAGCCGCCGGTCGCGGCGATGGCGACGGCCACCAGCAGTTCGGCAACTGCGGCGTGTCCCCGGTGCCGAAAGATCTGCCACCCGGCGTGGGACACCGCGATCAGCAGCATGAACTCTTTGAGGGCAATGCCGTCCGGGCCGTCGATCAGCAGGCGGTACTGCTGGGTCAAGATACCGATGTCACCCACCAACATCCGTCCCAGGTCAAAACGCAGGACGAAGCCAAGAACCCAGCTGGCGAAGGCGATCATCCACATGCCCGCCGCGAAGATCAGCCGGGTGTAGTACACGGTCAGACGGCTGACCAGCCCCACCGATGCGCCGATGTCGTAGTGGTCCCAATCCCCCGGCTGATCGACGTCGCCCAGCAGACTTCCTAACACATCCAGCCCAGGTGCGTTGTCCTGGGATTCGATGTCTTTGACGATCCGGTTGCGCGTCGCCTGATCGACCTGCCCGGGGGGATTCGCGAGCTGGGGATCAATCTGCGGAGAGGTCACGTCCGGTGCGACGCGTGGCGCCGGGGCGGGGTCGGTGGCCTGTGCGGTTGCGGGTGTGGTCAGCGTGGTCAATCCCAGGGTCAGGCCCAAGACCACGACGACGGCACGCATGCCGCTCACGCCGCGACCGATTCACCGCGTGCCGCGCTCACGCCGCCACCGAGGGGGTGGTGTCCAGCGCCTCGCGGACCCCGGGGGCGCAGGCGGGGGTCACCTGGACCAGACCGACCCGGTCGGCCACGTCGCGCAGCAGGCATTGCCCGGTCTGCAGTTCGGCGGACAACAACTCGACCAGGTCATCGCTGTCCTGCAGTCCCATGAACCGCAGGGCCGCGGGGGCAGCGCCGCGACTTTGCCGAAACAGCATCCGCATGCCCAGCAGGTGACTGAGCGCGTCGTCGCCGAGGTCCTCGGGGTGTTGGCTGAGCAGCCACACCGCGGCGTTGTGCTTACGGCCGTCACGAATGGAGTCCAATAACAACTGCCTGCCCTGTGGACTGGAGGTCAACGCCCAGGCCTCGTCCACCAGTGTGGCACCGAACCGGCGGGGGTCGGCAAAGGTCAGGACCCGCGACACCGCCGCGACCAGGTACAGCAACGCCTGACCAAAGATCTGCTCGGGCAGCAACTGTTTGGCCAGGTGTTCGTGGACCATCGCATCGCGGTCGGGCAACGACAGCCCGGGGGCGTGAAAACAGATGAAATCGGCGTCCAGCGTCAGTGGCGGCGTGTCGCCGAACACCAGCCGTGCCAGTGGGTGATCGACGTAGGCCCGCAGTTTGCGCCGCAACCCGTGGGCTTCGGGTTCGTCGTCGGCCGCCAGCACCTGCAGCACATCGGCCAGACCGCCCCCGGCGATGGCGACCTGGCGCACCGCTTGGGCCAGGACTGCCCCATCGACATCCGACGGGGTCGTTCGGGTCAGCAGGGTCAAAAACCCCAGCGCGACCCTGACGGCGTCCTCGCCGCTGAACACCCGCAGGGGGTCCAGACCCACGGTGGCGTGCTCGTCCAGCCCCACGACCGTCGCCTGGCCCGACACCGCAGACGCCAACCGGGCATACTCCCCCGAACTGGTGCGGTCCAGCGTCACCACCTGCCCCCCGCGGGCCACCGCCCCCAGCAGCAGGCGTTTGACGAAGTAGGACTTCCCACTGCCCAGCGCGCCGAACACCCCGAGAGAGCCCGAGCGGTTGGTGGCCGGGCCATAGGCCGGGTCAAGCAGAACCGCCTCGCCCTGACCACCGGAGACGTTGATGCCGATCGGTATCCCGCGGGGATCGCCCACCTGGTGTCCGGCGACGGGCGCGCCCGCCGCCAGATCCCGTGGCAGCAGGTATTGCACATAGTCGTCACACACCGCCGGGACCGATGAGCCGGGCAGGGCCGCACCGTACAGCGCCACCTGCCCACCCGTCGGTCGGTGCAGTGCGTACCCCCAAGGTTCCAACAGGTCACACAACTGTGCAGATCGGGCGTCGACCTGGGCCGGTGAGTCGCCCGCCACCCGGTAGCCGATTGTGACCTGCAGTTCCGGGTCGCCGGGGTTTGCGGTCAACGCCGCTTGTTCGTCATCCACGCCCTCCATGGCGGCGGCCAGGGTGCGCGGCGGCCCGGCAGGCTCTCCCTCGTACTCGGCGTACTGCGCGTTCAGTTGTCGTTGCTGTCGCCGTGCACGGGCCTGTGCCTCCACATTGGGTACCGCACGGATCCGGGCGAACCAGTCGACGTCGAATGGCGCCAGGTCGGCGATGCGAAACCATTCGCCACCCCCCGGATACACAAACGTCGCCGGCATCTCTGAGATCAGCAACGTGGCCTGGTAGCCCACACCTTGATCGGTGTCCACCCGCAGATAGCGACGGTGACGTGGCCGTTGTGGGTCGGCCTTGGTCCCACCTTCCCACACCACCGCGTCGTCGGGTGTCAGGCCCCGACCTGAGGAAATGCTGCCCGACGAATTGTCGCCCGACGACGGGGTCACCCCGCCCCCCGTCGGTGCCGGGGGTACGGCGACTGCGGCAAGTGGGGCGCGACGGTACAACCATCGAAGTTCCGCCGGCGTCAGCGCCGACACCGACAAAGTGCGACCCAGGCGAGTCCCCAACTCGGCGCTGCGCTGCGCCGCCATCCGCGAGTCGGTCCGTGCCGGGGCCGGGCCCGGTGTACCGAAGGCCCCGGCGACCGCCGTCACGGCGCTGTCGAAAATGGTTCTGGCCCGCGGTGGGATGATGCGGGCACACACGTACAGCCGGCGCTGGACGGGTTGTAGGTCGACCAACCGCTCAAGATCATCGGTGACCGTCTGTGTCCAACGTGTCACCGCCCCGGCAGGGACGCCCGCATGGGTACGGTCCGCCAGTTCGCTGCCGGGCAGGTGGCGGCAGACACTGAGCAACTGCGACTGGACCGGTAGTGCCACCAATGCCTCACGAACCCGGCTGTGCAATGCCAACTTTCCGTCAACGGACAAAAACGGGTAACTGGGTGGCTGGATCCGCCAGATCGCCCAGACCGACCCGTCGACCGCCCAAATGCGATTGCCGTCGATACGGCGCGCCGGAAGGCCACTCACCGGTTGGTCAACGTTCGCATGGTGATGCGGATGGGCCGATCCGCCGCAACGGGGCGGCCATCCCGCAGCCCCCGCCGGGGGCGGGTCGCATAGGTCAACATCCCCATGGCGAACCGCAACGGCGACCGTCCCTCGACCGTGGCATGGCGCACGCCCCACGCAAGCCCAAGGGGAAGGACCATGGCCACGATCAGGTCGGCGGGGCCGGGCAGCAGCGCCCAATACCGGCGGGTGAAGATCTCGGCCGCGATCGTGGTGAACAACACCACGACCTGGGCGGGGGTCAGGGGGGTGGGCAGGGCGTACCCGCCGATCTTGCCGATGACCAGCGGGAATCGACGGGCGTGGGTGTAGGTGCGGCAGTCCAACATTTCGCTCACCCACCGTCACTGGATTGGATCCAGTCGTTGGTGTCCTGCCCGACCTGATCTCGTAGGACGTCCACGTTCGCGGTGGCCCACACCACGACGCCTGCCATGACCACAGCGGTCACGGTGGGTACCAACGCCTTGGTCTTCCACCACACTGCGGCCACGTACACCGACGCCGCAGCTGCGATCGCCGCCTTGATCACCGTCGAGAAGTCGGCAATCATTTGGCTCAAGAACTGGATCATCTTCGTTCTCCCTTGTTGGTTTGAGTTGTTGGATGGTCAGGGCCCGTCGTCGTCTGCACGGGCACGGCGGGCAACAGTCGCTGGACCTCCCAGCGGTCTGCGCCGCGTTGCAACAGCAGTGGGTACTGCATCAGGTGGACCGCACCGTCCGCCCGCACGGCGCGGACCTCGGCCAGCACCGCCAGATGGCGTTGGTCGACGGCACCACTGCCCATGCGAAGCAACTCGCTGCGTGCCAGGGCGACCGGTGGTGCGGTCAACGCCGAACCTGTCCCGACGTATCTGGCCAGTTCGCCGTCCTCAGTCAGATACGCCGCAAGGAAGCGCTGGACGGTCGTGGCCAGTTGGTCATCGGGCCCGGGGGGCCGCAGAGGTGACAACGCCGGTGTGGGCACCCTCTGCTGAGCGGGTAGTCCCACCATTGCGGGGACGGTCTCGACCAGCGGGCCTTCCGCGCCCTCGGCAATGGTGACCTGCCAACCTTCGATGCGCTCGCCCCGCAGGATGGCCACCGTCACACCCCAGCGTCGTGGACCGGCCGGCGTCGCGGCCACCGCGGCGGCCGCTCGGACCGGCACGTCGGCCGACCGGGCCGCTGCCTCTCGGTCGGCGGTGCTCAGCCCGTCCAACGGCATCGCGGTACTGCGCAGGGCGGGATGGGCCGGGGCGACCGCGGGGGTGGCCTGCCCGGGCAAGGATGACAGATGGGCAACGACGGCAAGTTCAGCCATGCCGCCCACCCCGAAGGCCGGTGCCGAGGGGGCTGCCTCGCTGCGCGAGGGCGCGGGGCGGGCCAGGGCCGTCATGCCCAGTAGGGGGCCCAGGGCGACCAAGAGCCACAAACAGAACGTGGTGATCCGAACCCGCAGTCGGGGGGTCATGGTCAACCCTGACCCAGGGGGTCAGCCGGCAGGGACAGGCGCTCGCCCGGATAGATCAGGTCGGGGTCGCCGGAGCGCACATCGTTGGCCTGAATCAGCCTGACCCAGTACGCATGGGTCTGACGGTCCGTCGGAACGCTGTCCAGGCGTTGGACAAGCACAGCCTTTGCGATGACCCAGAGGTTCTCGCCCGACGCGACGACATGAACCTCCCTGTGCGACGCCCCGTCGTGCGCGGCGGCGCCCTCAGCGTCAGCACCGTCGGCAGCCGCGTCATGGGGTTCGGCGTCGTCGGGTCCCGCACCCTCCTCCACGGTGTCATCTGACGCGGTGTCATCTGACGCCGTGTCCACGGATGCTGTGCCATCAGAGGCCGTGCCATCCGCTGCCGGGGATGCAGGCGGCATGCCAGGATGAACAGTGTCATTCGGCGCCTCCACCGCTGTCGGGGGCGCGGTCGGTTCCGCTCGGACCGGCCCCTGCACCGGGGAGGGCCCCGATATGACGGGCGCCACAACAGGGGGGGCTGTTGTACCGATCGCGGGTACCGGTGGTTGGACAACCGCCAGTGCAACCGTTGCCGGCTCTGAGGGGGGCGAGAGGGCCCCCACGGGGCCGGCCGTCACACTGACCAGGAGTGCGGTGCCGATCGCTTGATGGATGATTCGCCGAACCCAGGCGGGGGCCACTGCCACCCCCCGTGCCCGCCCCCGATGACGTGCGGTGATGATCGTGGCGACGACATCGTGGACGGTGCCCAACAACAGCCACCACACGGCCACCCACGCCGCCAGGTGGGCCACCGCCAGCAACAACATCCCGAGGTCTGCCCGCGCGATCCACGACAGGTCCAGGGCACTGCGGTAGGGCGCGGACAAGGTATGGGTCACCCGGACAGCGGCGACCTCGACGGCGATGACCAACAGCAAACGTCTCATCGCTGCCGCATGCTAAGGCAGCTCACCACACGTTGAAAAGCGTCAGCCTGTGTAAAACTCGCTCTGTCCTGTCTGTACGCGGCAAGGTAGCCTGCCGCCTCACAGATCCCCGTACGAGTTGAAGGATTGTGCAGTCATGGCTGGAGTCGAAGGACGCGTCGTCGTAGTGACCGGAGCGGGGGGCGGGCTTGGTCGCAGCCACGCGATGCTCCTGGCTCAGCGTGGGGCCCAGGTGGTCGTCAACGACCTGGGCGGGGCACGTGACGGCACCGGGGCCGATAGCAACATGGCCGACGCAGTCGTACAGGAGATCACCGACGCCGGGGGGGCCGCCGTTGCCAACTACGACAACGTCGCCACCGAGGGGGGCGGTGCGGGCATCATCCAAAGTGCGATTGACGGGTTCGGTCACGTCGATGCCGTGGTCAACAACGCGGGGATCCTGCGTGACGGGACCTTCCACAAGATGGACACCGCGGATTGGGATGCGCTGATCAAGGTCCACCTGTATGGCGGCTATCACGTCACCCGCGCTGCCTTCCCGCACTTCCGTGAGCAGGGCTTTGGTCGCGTGGTGATGACCACCTCCACCTCAGGGTTGTACGGCAACTTCGGCCAGACCAACTACGGGGCCGCCAAGCTGGGTCTGGTCGGCATGGTCAACACCCTTGCGATGGAGGGCAAGAAATACGACATCCTGGTCAACGCGGTCGCCCCCATCGCCGTGACCCGGATGACGGAGGACATCTTCGATGAGGCCGCACTGAAGCAGTACGACCCGGCCTTCGTGTCCCCCTTGGTGGTCCACCTGTGCTCAGAGGAACTGACCACCTCGGGACAGGCCATCTTGGCCGGCGGCGGGCTGTATGCACGGGTCGCGTTGAGCCAGTCCAGTGGCACCACCTTCGAGCAGGTTCCCACCCCCGATGCCATCGCCGAGCAATGGGACACCATCACCGACATGCAAGGCGCGCCCTTGGGACAGCCGTTTTGATGGCGGACTCCAGTAGCCCAAGACCGACCGACGAGTTGTACTCGACGGACGCCTATCTGCAGACGTTCGAAGCCAGCGTTGTTGCCGTCGACGTCGCTGATCACCGGGTGGCGCTTGACCGCACGGCGTTCTATCCAGGCGGGGGCGGACAACCAGCCGACCGTGGCATTGTCACGTGGGGCGACGGGTCCGCCGCTGTCATGAAGGCCGCCAAGGGCGACGGTGTCATCTGGCACCAGATGGACCCTGACCAGCCGTTACCCGACCCGGGCAGCATGGTGGAGGGGGCGCTGGACTGGACGCGACGCCACCAGCTGATGCGGACCCACACGGCGCTGCACATCTTGTGCGGGGTCATCTGGGCCGATTTCGGGGTGGCGGTCACCGGCGGGAACATGGAACCCATGAAGGGCCGGCTGGACTTTGAGTTGGATGCGATGTCGGCTGAGTTGGGCCAACGCGTCGAACGGCGCATCAACGAAGAGATCACCCGAGCCCGCCAGATATTGGTGCAGTTCGTCGGGCGCAGCGACGCCGACGCCGACGCCGCCCTGATACGCACCAAGGCCAACTTGATCCCGGCAGCCATCGACCCACTGAGGGTCATCGACATCAGCGGGTTGGACCGACAGGCCGACGGTGGTACCCACGTGGCCACCACCGCAGAGGTGGGGCGCGTCGAGGTCACCAAAACAGAATCAAAGGGTAAGGCCAACAAGCGCATCCGTCTGGCGCTGCACGACCAGGCCGATCAGCCCGACTGAGGGATTGGGGCGGTTCACACCTCGGGGATCAAGCCCTTGCCATCGCGAATGTCCAGGCTGTATCCCTCAGCCCGTACCCCCGGAGCAGGCTCATGGTCCAGTTCTGGCGCACGCTCGAACCCCATCCTGGTCACCAACTCTCGCATCGTGTCCATCACCTGCATCGTGGTCAAAATCACTCGCACCTTGCCGATGCTCCGGGCTTCCTCCACCGCCCATTCCATCAACGCCCGACCGACGCCCGTGTTTCGCGCCGCCGGCGGCACCGCCAACATCTTCAATGCCAGCGCGTCCTCTTGGGCTCCACGCCATTGTCGAAAGACCGTGACCGCACCCACCACCGACCCGTCGCGGTCGGCGACGACTATCTCACCGTCGGACATCCGGCCGTACACGTTGGCGATGTCCTGGGCGAAGGTGGACCAGGCATCGGGTGACATGGTGGCAGCGAACTCGGCGTAGGCATCGACGATCATCGACGCCACGATGTCCAGTTCGGTGTCTGACGCATGACGGATTTCAAAGGGCCGGGTTTCGGAGGGCATGTCGCTCATCGTAGAGGGTTGGGCCGATACGGAAATGGCGATCATCTGCTAGGAATGGACCCGGTGTTGTTGATTTGGCGTGACGTACGTCCCTATGGCGGGTGGCTGTTGGTCCTGTGCGTGGCCATTGTCGCGGCGGTCGTGGCGTTTCGACCTGCTGGTGCGCAGGACAGTCAAGAGCTGTCGCAGTCCGAGATCTCCTTCGCCGAGACCAGCTACGCGGGTGTCTGCGCGGAGTGTCATGGCGGGGACGGATTGGGGGCCATCGTGCCTGGCACCGATCGCAGGGCCCCGGCCTTGAGCGGGCGTGAGTCCGTCACCGAGGCCTACATGGACCTGGTCCTACGCACCGGTCGGATGCCCCCCGCCGGCGACCCCTACGACAACCGGGCTCGTGAGGTGTTCTACAGCGACGACGAACGCCGTGCCATGGTTGAGTTCATGACCGAACGGTTCGATCTGCGCCGCGACATCCCCACCGTCGAAGAGGGTGATGTCGCGGCGGGGCTTGAGGCGTTCGCGTTGAACTGCGCACATTGTCACGGCAACGCGGGCGGCGGCGGAACGGCGGGGGAGAACGCCTGGACCCCCAGCCTCAACAAGTTGGAACCGGTTGCCATCGCCGAGGCGATCCGGGTCGGCCCGTTCGAGATGCCGGCGTTCAGCGAAGACGTGTTGTCACAGGAGGAAGTCGACGCCATCTCCAGCTACATGGAGGCCGTCGATCAGGAGCAAGGCACCCCGATCCTCGGTCTGGTCGAATTGAACCCTGTCTTTGCGTCGGGTTTCGTGGCGCTGCTGGCCTTCGCCATGTTGGGTTCTTTGTTGTACATCGGCGGACGGCCCGTGGCGTTTGACTCTGGGGAGGAATCAGCGATTCCGGGGGGGATCAACCGTCCTGACGGGATGACCCCGATGCCAGGTGACCCGGCCTACGAAGCAGCGGTCGAAGAAGCAGTGCCAGAGGAGAAAGGCGTGCCCTACCTGGACGAGGGAACCCAACCTGCCACCACCGGCGAGGAGGGCCAGCCGACTGTGGCCGACCAGGGGCTGGACTCCGACCCGGACGGGACGACCACATGACCCAACCCCCCACACCACCCAAAGACGATCTGATCGTTCTCGAGCGGCACACACCACAGGCAAGCGTCGCCAACGACACCCTGGTGATAGGTGGGGCCATCGCGGCAGCGGTGTTCGGTGTGGCGTTTGCGGTGTCGCTGATCACAGGCTTTGGGATCGGGGTCTACGGGTTCTTCTTGGCGCTGGCCTTTTTCAGCTTGGCGTTGTCGACCCGGCGGTATTTCTTCGACCGTTTCCCTGACATCGAAGCAGCCGAACTCAGGGACGCCCCCATCGAGTCGCCTGATCGGCCTATCAGCGCGGTCGCGCCTCTGGGCCGCAGGCCGCTGCTGACCCGGGTGCTGATCGCCTGCGCCGGCGTCTTCGGTATCAGCTTGCTGGCACTTGTCCCCTCCCTCGGCCCTCAGGTTGGCAACCGCTTACGGCGGACACCCTGGGCGCAGGGCGTGCGACTGGTCACCACCGAGAACACCGAACTGCGGCCCGATGACGTCACCGTTGGCGGGGTGGTGACGGCCTGGCCCCACGGTTCGATCGGTTTCGAACGGGCGGCGGTGTTGGTCATGCGATTGAGCTCACCGCCGGAGGCGCCGACCATCATGGATTGGGTCATCGGCGATTCGCTGGTGGCCTACTCAAAGATCTGCACCCACGCAGGCTGCCCGGTGGCACTGTTCAGGGAACGGGACGACTCACTGTTTTGTCCCTGCCATCAGTCGACCTTCGACGTCGCACGGGGGTGCGTTCCGACGTTCGGGCCGGCCACACGGGCTTTGCCGCAACTTCCTCTCGGAACCGACGACGACGGTTTTCTGATCGCAACCGGCGACTTCGAAGAACCCCCAGGACCCTCGGCAGGGTGAGATCATGACCCCACTTTTCAGTGCCCTGTTCGACGCTCTGGACTCGCGCATGCACCTGAAAGGCCCGACCCGGGCCACCGCGAACAAGGTGTTCCCCGCGAACTGGTCGTTTCTGCTGGGAGAGGTTGCCACCATCGCATTCGGTGTGCTGATCGCAACCGGAATCTTCCTGACGTTGTTCTACCGGGCATCCACCGACCCGACGGTGTACGGCGGCACCAATGAGTTCTTCGACGGGGCAACCGTCCCGGCCGCCTTTGAGTCGATCATCCGCCTGAGCGATGACGTTCCGGGTGGCCTGTTCGTCCGGCGGGTTCACCGCGCGGCAAGCCACCTGTTCATCGCCACCATCGTCATGCACATGCTGCGCATCATCATGACCGGTGCCTTCCGCAAACCCCGCGAACTGAATTATCATCTGGGCATCGGCCTGTTGACCTTGGCGCTGGTCGAGGGGTTTTTGGGCTATTCGCTACCGTATGACTCCCTTGCCGGGACCGGCATCAGGGTGGCCTATTCCATCGTGTTGTCGATCCCCTACATCGGCGAGAACGTGGCGTTCTGGATTTTCGGTGGCGAGTTCCCGACGGGCGCCATCATTCCGCGCTTCCACGCCCTACATGTCTTCGTTCTGCCCCTGGTGCTGACGGGCCTGATCGCGCTGCACGTCTTGATCCTGGTGCGACAAAAGCACACCCAGATGCCCAAGCCGGACATCGATGGCCATACCTACATCGTCGGCAAACCCCTGTGGCCCAGTCAGTTCGCCGAATCCACCACGCTGTTCCTCTGGGTCGGCGGCCTGTTGGCGCTTGCGGCAACCTTGATCCCATGGAGCGATGTGGAGTTGTTGGGCCCATACGTGTCCGGGGAAGTCGGCAACAACGCCCAGCCCGACTGGTTCTTGTTTTGGACCGACGGGCTGTTGCGGGCGCTCCCACCCTTTGAGTTTCGCATTCTGGGCGCGACGATCAACACGGTGTTCGTGGCAGGGGCGGTGATCCCCGGGTTGATGTTTGGTCTGCTGTTCGCCTATCCGTTCATTGAACGACGGGTGTACGGCCTGACCGGCGATTGGCATGTCCTGACCAATCCCCTTGACATCCCTCTGCGGGCGGCCATGGTCATGGGAACGTTCTCATTCGTCCTGCTGGCATCGGCCAACGCGACCAACGACATCCTCAGCCGCATGCTGGGGATCCCCATCGAGAACCTGGTCTTCGGCTTTCGTCTGAGCATGGTGGTGCTACCGCCCCTGCTTGCCGGCCTGATCTATGCGTCCAGCAAACGTCGGCTGAAGGCAGCGGGAGCCCGGGTCGCGACCAACGAAGAAGAAGCCCAAAGCCGCTTCCAACCCTCCGAACTGACCAGCAGTTAATTGTGGGCCGGTGCTGCCTGGTGCAGCTGGAGCATGCGTTGCACCGCGTGGTCCCAGGGGTGCAGCTGCGCTGCCGCTCGGGCGTGCCGGCGGGCAGTCTGACCATGGTCCAGCAAGCGGATGACGGCCTGCGCCATCGCCGGTCCGTAGTTGTAGGCGGCTTCGCCGTAGGGCGCGGCCAACACCTCCGGGATCGCACCGGACCGGGAACTGACCACCGGGGTGCCACTGGCCAACGATTCCAACGCAGCCAGCCCGAACGTCTCGATCGGGCCGGGGCAGATCGCGACATCGGCGGATGCCAGCAACTCCGCCACGTGTTCACTGCCCTCGAGGTGGCCCAAAAAGGTCACCGGGAGATTCCTGGCCCGACGCTGCAGCGCAGACTCCATCTGACCTGTCCCGGCCACCACCAGGCGCGCGTCAACCCCTTGGCCCCGTAGTGCAGCCAACGCTGCGACGGCACTGTCCGGGTTCTTTTCCGCTGACAGCCGACAGACCAGGGCGATCAGCACCGATTCACGACCCAACAATCGTCGACGAAGCACCTCGCTGCGGCGATCTGGTCGAAAACGCTCGGTGTCCACGCCCCATCCGACCACCTGGATGTCGGCGACACCGGCAGCGGTGAACTCCTCGGCCGCCCACCGCGACGGTGACACGACCGTGTCAAACCGCTTTGCCACGGCCGCGTTGTCGCGGCGGGCCAGCACTGCGGGGCGCATCAGCCACGGGACGTACAACGGCACCAGGCGATCCAGACGCTCATGCACGACCATCATGGATCGGACTCCTCGGGCTGCGGCCCAGTCGCCGATGCCGCGAAGGGTGAACCTGTCGTTGACCTCGACACGGTCGGGCTGCAGGTCCTCCAACAGGCGGTGTACACGTCGTAGGTCGACGATCATCCGATAGCCGCCCGAATACGGGACCCGGGGCGCCGGCAGGCTGATGACCAGGCCGTCCTGTTGGGCCGACACGGCTTCCTTCACCCCTGGGATCACCAGCACTGGCTGATACCCGGCCGCGGTGTAGCCCCGACGTAGGCGAGCCAGCGTCGTTTTGATTCCACCAGACGTGGGGCTGACGAAATTTGCGATCTGCACGATCTTCACAACAGCATCACCCGACGGCGGACAGTTCGGCGGGTCGGTCAGTGCGCGGCAGGGCAATCATGGCCCGGTGGTAGATGGCGTAGCGGTAGTACGCCACCAGTTCGGTGGTCAACGCTGCCCAGGTGCGGTCGAC
>JBBSNE010000037.1:0-12918 GCA_038232815.1 Euzebyales bacterium
CGCGCCGAGGACGACTGGCAGCCAGGCTCCCACTGCAATGACTCCGACGCCCAGGACGGTGATCGTGGCCACCGCCCACGACCCCAGGCCGGCGGGTTCGGCCACGCGGGCGCCCTGTCCGGTCTGGCGGGCGGCCGGAAACAGCCTGACCAGCGGCAGGACCGTCGCACGGCCCAGCATGTGTGCGGTCACAAGGGCCCGTGCGGCGTCCCCTGGGGACAACCCCGCCAGCAGGGTGATCCGCAGTCCCAGGCCAAGCACGAGCGCAGCCGCCCCGTAGGTTCCCAGCCGACTGTCGCGCATGATCTCCAACCGGTCTTCCGGCGTCCACCCGCCCCACAGGCCGTCGAAGGTGTCGGCGAGTCCGTCCTCGTGGAAGGCCCCCGTCAGCGCAACGCCACTTGCCACGGCGACCACGGCAGCCACGGGGGGGTTCCAGATCGCCTCCGCTACGGCAAAGGCGCCTGCGGCCCCGGCCCCGACCAGGACCCCGACAAGCGGAAACCACGCGGTCGCCCCTGAGAGCTCGTCCCTGGCTCCGGTCGCACCAGTAGGGACGGGAAGGCGGGTCAGAAACTGCACCGCGGTGGCCAGGGACCGTCCGCTCAACGGCGAGACGCTCGCTGGCCGATCCTGACCGTCAGCGGCGGCCATCACAACGCTGGGCCCTGAAAAGTCTGGTGCATCAAAAGTCGATGCCCCGCATTGCCCGGATGCCACGCTGATAGGCATGTTTGACGCTGTGCATCTCGGTGACGGTGTCCGCAACGTCGAGCAACGCTGCAGGCGCATCCCGACCGGTACAGATCACATTGGTGTGGGCCGCACGGTCCCGCAGGGCGGCCACCACCCGGTCGACCTCGATCCACCCCCAATTGATCGGATAGGTGATCTCATCCAGGACCAACAGATCGAGTTCGCCTGCTGCGAGCTTTGTCTCGGCTGCCTCCCATGCCGCCAACCCCCGGGCTTGAGACTCGTCCAGGTCGTCTGAAAGCCAGGTGAACCCGTCGCCGAGGGCCCACCAGTCGACCCCCATTTTGCGGCCCATGGCTTCTTCTCCGGTACGCCATTTGCCGGACTTGATGAACTGCACGACGCCGCAGCGCCACTCCAGGGCCAAGCCGCGCCACAGGACACCGAAGGCTGCGGTGGACTTGCCCTTGCCATGACCGGTGTTGACCAGGACCAGCGATTCAGCTTTGGTCCGTGGGCGGGGGTGCTGGTGTTCGGTCGGCACACGTGACGGGTCATCAGGCTGATCGGTGACAGACATGTCGTCGGCGTTCATGCGGGGGCTCCGGCCAGGTCGGTCAACAGATCGGTGTCAAGGTGGATGTCGACCAGATCGGCCAGGTCGTCGATCGCGTGATCCAGGGTCCGCTCCGGCCGGGCACCAAGCAGCCGTTGCAGGACCTGCGGTGACTCCAGCAGGCCGTGCATTGATATCCCGAGCACCGGCCCGACCGCCCAGCCCTGGGCACCGTGCCTGACCGCCGACTGTGCATCACCGCCGTCGACGGAGGTGCTGTGACCATGGCGAATCTCATAGCCCTCCACCTGCAGGCCGGACAAGGCCGCCCATGATCCGGGAAGTGCAGCCTGAAAGGTTGCCGTGGTGGGGTTGGTCGTCTTGGTGAGGTTGAAGGTGGTCTCGATCGGCAACAGACCCAGTCCCGTTCCAGGACCGTCAAGGTGATGGGGGTCATGCAATGCCCGTCCCAGGATCTGCATACCTCCACAGATCCCAAGAATCCGCGTTCCCGTTGCGGCTTGGTCGGCCACGGCGGTGTCCAGGGCGCGTGACCGTAGCCAGGCCAGATCGTGTGCGACGTGCTTCGAGCCCGGCAGCACCACCAGGTCCGCCCCCATCAGGTGCCGTGGATCGGTGGCCCACCTGATCCGAGCAACCTGGGACAACAGTGAGTACTCGTCCAGGTTCGACGCCGACGGTGGGCGCAGAATCGCAACGGTCGGGGCGCCGCGTCGCGGTTCTCGGTGAGTGGCGCCGCCGTCCTCGTCGGGCAGGTCGTGTTCGACCATCGGAATGACCCCGATCGTGGGCACCCCGGTCAACCGTCGCAGTTGTTCCGGCCCGGGGGACAACAGGGCCGCGTCGCCTCGGAATCGGTTCAGCACGAACCCGGCGATACGGCGCTGGTGCGCGGGGGGCAACAGGGCCCAGGTGCCGTACAGGTGGGCAAAGGCCCCGCCCCGGTCGATGTCCACGACCAGCAGAACGGGGGCGTCGGCCCGTTCTGCCACCTTCATGTTGACCATGTCATGGCGCGCCAGGTTGATCTCTGCTGGGCTGCCCGCCCCTTCGATGACGACCAGGTCGTGGCACTGCAACAGGTCGACAAGCGCGGCCTCCATGGTCGGCCACAATGAATCCGACCGGTGCTCCCAGGGGGTCCGTGAGAGTTGTTGGTCGACCACGCCCATCCGGACGACCTGGCTGCCGCCGTGCTCGGGTTTGACCAACACCGGGTTGTGGCGCAGTTCGGGGACGACACCTGCTGCGGTTGCCTGCAGCCACTGCGCCACACCGATCTCGCCGCCTTCGACCACCCGGGCGTTGTTGGACATGTTCTGGGATTTGAACGGCGCAACCGTTCGGCCGGTCCGTGCATACCAGCGGCACAACGCCGTGGTCAGCCACGACTTGCCTGCCCATGAGGTGCATCCTTGCACCATCACGGCAGGCACTGCTGCCCCCGTTCCTTTGCCAAGGGTCCGCGTGGCCCCGCCGCCATCACGTACACGCCACGGCGACGCGGGGTGATGTGGTGCCGATTCCGCGCGGCGCCTCGAGCCAGCGCGCCACCGCGGCTGCCGCGGCCGCCACATAGCCGGCGGTACGGGCGTACAAGATCGCCTTTGCCACATCTTCACCATCAGGCAGGCGGCCCGCCGGGTTCAACACGTACAACCACCCGGTGGTTTGCCCGGATTTCCGCTTTCCCAGCTTGACGTCCAGGCCATGGGCCATCGCCGCCATCGGCCACCCGCCGTTGGGGGAGGGGGTACGTGGGGCATCTCGGCGGGTCAGCGCCCATATGGTTCGACCTGGTGTTGCCGGGGCGGGCCGGCGGGCCAACCCGAGGACCGCGCACAGGAGCCACGCGGTTACCCGTGCGGGTAACAGGTTCGCGATGTCGTCGGCGCGTGCCGCAACCGTGCCCGCCCGGCGCCAGCGTTGGTTGCGGTACCCCCACATCGCATCGGCTGTGTTGACAAAACGGTAGGCGGCGGCACCGGGCAGCCCTGCGACCAGGTACCACAACAGAGGCGCGACGAAGGCGTCGCTGAGGTTCTCTGCCAGCGTTTCAATCGCGGCCTGACGTATGTCGCCGACGTCCAGTTCAGCGACGTCACGGCTGACGATAGTGCTGACGGCGGCCCGGCCGGCGGGCAGATCCGGCAACGCCTGTTCGACCCGCACCACCTCTTCGGTCAACATCCGCAGCGACAGCAAGGGCCACAGCGCCAATCCTCTGCCCACGACCGCGATGCTGCGTGGTGCCAGCCGGAGCGCCCTTTCGATGGCGCTGGCGATGCCGACAGTGGCGGCCAGACCCGCTAGCCACGCCACCGTCCCACCCAGGTACGCGCGGTAGGCAGGACGCGGCGGTGCCATGGCAGCCAAGGCATCAAGCAGCCGCCCCATCCACACCGTCGGATGGGCCCGGGCTGGCGGTTCGACCAACCAGTGGTCAGCGGCCACAGCCACGACGATCGCAAGGGCCGGGCGCCCCTCCCTCCGCAGGGCTTGTCGTGTTCGGGTCGCTGGGGCGGACAAAGGCGACAACCCTTGATGGGGGCCCCTCATCGGGAAATGCCCCCGGGGCGAGCGGGATTGGCGCGGAGTTCCGAGTCCTGCTCGGCGTCGGCGACCGCCCGGTCCGCCGGGGTCCAGATCCGGGCGGGCACCACCGCCACCGATCCGTCGTCGCCATGCAGAATCCGCACGCTTGCCCCGTAGTGTGCCGCGATGGTGGCCTCGGTCATGACCTCGGTCGGCGACCCCGCACCAACCTGACGACCGCGGGACAGCAACACCACGTGGTCGCTGAACTGTCCCGCCACGGTCAGGTCGTGGATGGCACTGATCACGGTCAGCCGACGTTCGTGCCGCAGTTGATCGACCAGTTCCATGACGCGTTGTTCATGGCCGATGTCAAGCGCAGCGGTGGGCTCGTCCAACAGCAGTACCGGTGCCTCCTGGACCAGTGCGCGGGCCAGGACGGTGCGTTGGAACTCCCCCCCGGACAGCGTCGATACCTCACGGCCAGCAAAGCTCGACAGGTCCAATCGGTCCAGGGTTTGGGTCACCACAGCCACGTCACGCGCAGACTCCACGCCCAGATAGCCGATGTATGGCGTGCGCCCAAGCAGCACGTAGTCGGTGACGGTCGTGCCTATGGGCACCACCGGTTGCTGGGGGACCACCGCCACCCGCCGTGCCAGTTCCCGACGGTTCATGTGCCTGGGGTCGGCACCATCCACGGTGACGCTTCCCGTCGCAGGCTGCTGCCCGCCGATGACGCGCAACAGGGTGCTCTTGCCCGCCCCGTTCGGGCCGATCAGCGTGACCCATTGGCCGGCCTCAGCCCGTAGGTCGATCGTGTCCAGCAAGGTCGATCCGTCGATATGGACCGATAGCGACTGGATGACGACGTTCATCTACAGCGACCGCCGGGTGGTGCGCAGCACCACAAAGAAGAACGGCGCGCCGAAAAAGGCGGTCACCACACCGATCGGCAGTTCTGCCGGTGACAACAGGGTCCGGGCCAAGACATCTGCCAGGACCAGGAACGCCCCACCCAACAGGACCGACAGGGGCAGGATCACCCGGTAGCTGGCGCCCGCCAACAACCTGATGGTGTGCGGCACGATGATGCCGACGAACCCGATCAGACCGCTGACGGCCACCGCGGCCGCCGTCGCCAGGGTGGCCGCCAGCACGACCGTCAACCGGACCCGTCCGGCGTTGACGCCCAGGGTGTCGGCTTCGGCCTCGCCGACGGCCAGCACGTCAAGCAGACGGCGGTGCAGCAGGATCACGATTCCGGCCACGATCAGATGCGGCAGGATCAGCAGCACTTCTCCCCATCCGGCGGTTCCCAGCCGCCCCAGGATCCAGGCGTACACGTCCCGAAGCGTGTCGTCGTTGCGTTGCTGCACAAAGGTTTGGATGGCGGTCAGGAACGAGGCGACGGCCACTCCCGACAAGATGATGGTGGCACCCGATCGGCCACCGATGGAACGCCCCAGGGTGTAGGTGGCCGCCACCCCGACCAGGGCTCCTCCGAAGGCGGCAAGGGGCAGTAGCAGGGTTGTGCTGCCGCCGAAGTAGGCAATAGCCACCGTGGCACCCAGGCCAGCGCCAGCAGCGACACCCAACAGGTAGGGGTCGGCCAGGGGGTTCCGAAACGTGCCCTGGTAGGCCGCACCGCTGAGGGACAATGCACCGCCGACCAAGGCGCCCAGCACGACACGGGGCATCCGGATCTGCCACAGCACCGCCGCCTGTCGTTCGGTCAGGCCGGTGTCGAGCGACACGCCTGGCAGACCATCGATGAGCGCGCGCAGGATGGTGCTTGGCGCAAGGCCCGCCGGGCCGATCATCACACCCAGCAGGACCGCGGCGATCAGACAGCCCCATCCGGCCAGCCACCACCGCCAGGACAGCCGAGCAACGGGCAACCCAGGGGTGAACGGTCGGTCCGCGCCCTGCTCGACCCCGCCATCAGAACGATCCGGCGACCGCGTTGATGGTGGCACATCGCGCGTCGAGGTCACTGGGTACTGGCCCCCTCCGGCATGTTCTCGGTCACGGCGTCGGCAACGACCTCGATGAACTCGACGATCCGTGGTCCCCAGCGCGACGCGACGTCATCGTCCAATCCGACAACCGCGTCTCGTTGTACCGCCGCAAGGCCCTCAAACCCAGGGCGGCTGGCGAACTCTTCGGCGTCGACCTCACAGCACAAGGTGTCGGCCAAGAAGACGAAGTCGGGATCGGATTCCGCGACGAACTCTGCGTTCAGCTGCGGATATCCTCCGGCGTCTTCCGCCGCATCGGCAACCGACTCCAGTCCCAGCAGGCTGTACACCTCACCGATGAAGGTGTCGCCGGTGACGCTGAACAACGACGGGTCAAGCTCGTGGTAGTAGGTCAGCGGTCGTTTCAAGGTGGGCAGCTCGCTGACCAGCGCGTCGATGTCGGTTTGCATCTGTCCCACGACCTCGGCCGCGTCGCCGAGGTGGCCCGTGGCGGCACCCAACTGTTCGATCTGGGCATAGCTGTCGTCCAGATCGGTTGCTGCGTCATAGATCAGCACCGGCACGCCGGCGGCGTCCAGACCCGTGACCAAATCGCCAGGGTCGCTGGCGGCGACGACCAGGCCGGGTTCCTCGGCCAGGATGGCTTCGACGTTCGGTTGGAAGCCGGACAGATCGGTGGTCGGCGCCTCGGCCGGATAGTTGCTGTACTCATCCACCGCCACCACCTGATCACCCGCGCCGATGGCGAACAACATCTCCGTCGCGGTTGGTGACAGCGAGACGATGCGCTGGGGCTGCTGGTCGATGGTCACCTCCCCGTTGTCAGCAGCAATGGTCACCGGATAGGACGATTCTTCGGTGGCAGCGGGACTGCCTTCTGTGTCGTTGGTGGCAGATTCGCCGGCGGCGGGCTCGCTGGCCTCGTTGACGCTGGGAACAGCGCTATCGGGCGCGGACGGTTCGGTGTTGGTTGGTTCGTTGCTGGCCTGCGTGTCAGCGACGGTCGTCGGGACGGTCGTAGCCGTCGGGGGGGCAGCGCCGGTGGCGTCAACGTCGTCGGTCGAGCCACAGGCGGCGGCGAAAACCGCCAGGGTGGTGAGCAGCACGAACAAACGTGCAGCCGGGCGACTGGTCAAGGGTGGCATGAAATTCCTCCGCTGTGCGGGGGAAGACGGCGGTCGAGACGATCAGCCAGAAGCCTTGAGCGTCACGAGCGGCCCTTCTTCCGAGGGTCACGATCTCGCGCTTTGGGGCAGGCGACCTGGCTCATCCCCTCACGGGGCGTCACAGTTGCGGGACAGCGCCGGAATCTGACCGGACTTCGCTACGTCCAAAGCATCCGGCTATGTACCGGATGCCAAGACTTTAGCACTTGAGCACCTGTCCGGGACAAAGCGACCGTTGTTCACGGTTTGGTCGGCCGTAGATCCGCGTCGATCCGATCGGCCAGGGCGGCACCCCGGGGCACGTTCACGCCTGCCAGCAGGTACATGCCGGTCACGAAGAACACGCTCAACAACAACACCGCCGGCCGGCTGGATTCAAACACCGCGACGCTGGCCACGAACAGCAGCGGTGACACGATCGACGCGAATTTGCTCAGGATTGAGAAGAAGCCGAAGAACTCTCCGCTGCGTCGGTCGGGGATCAGGCGGGCGTACAGGGATCGGCTGAGCGCCTGGCTGCCACCCTGGACCACTCCGATCAGCCAGGCCAGGAACCAGAACTCCACGACCGAATCCAGCGCAAATCCCCAGACCGCGACCACCACGTAGGCCGACAGGCTGATCATGATCCCGATCTTGGTGGTCATCCGGTCGGCCAAGCCCGCCAGCAGCCGCCCCCCGATGGTGGCGGCGAAGGCCGCCGCGACAAGCTGGGTCAACACGGCGGCGCCAAGAATCAACGCCAGGTTGGACGATCGCGTTGCGGGCAACACCCGAATGCTCTCCACCAGCGGGGGGTCAGAGCCCGGGGCTGAGACCTCCAGGGAGTGCGGCCCCAGCGTGGCGACGTCCAGTTCGACAGTCTCCCCCTGTCGCTGCGTGGCGTTGAACGCATCGATGGTCACCGGCGCGCCGTCGCTGTCCAGCAGGGGGGCACCGTCCAACTGGACCGCCAACTCGCCCTGGTCGGGTCCGGCGGTATAGGTCAGTTCGACGGATTGGCCGGTCCAGTCGAACTGCACGGTGTCGTCTGGGGACAGGCCGGCCACGTCGTAGGAGCCCTCGTCGGCGATGCCGGGTCCGGCCGCGCCGGTCACCTCGGCGGGGCCTGCGAATCGCAAGGCGATTCCGGTGACCGGGAGCAGCACGACGTTGGCGACCAAGAAGGCGGTGATGAAGCGGCGCCGCCAGACGTCCGAGGTGACCGGCAGGGCCCCGAACAGCAAGCTGTAGGGCAGACCGAGAAACTGCACCAGCAGGATCAGCAGCGTGAGTTGGAAGGGGTCGAAGCCCAATTCGACGCCGTAGATCGCTGCGGCGGCAACGACGGTGCCGATGCCGTCGTTGTAGATGAGGAAGGCCACTAGGTAGCGGCGCAGATCGGGCAGATTGCGCAGCCCGCGCAGCGTACTGAGCACCTCTCCGATGCTTGCGCGCAGTGCCTCGCCGGTGCTTCGGTCGCCGACGCCTGGCGGTTCGGGAACCCGACGTAGCAATGGGACGCTGAACACCGCCCACCACACCGCCACCGACAGCAGGCTCAGACGAAACCCCAGGTTGTCGTCGGGCAATGTCAGGATCATGACCGCGTTGGCGGCCAACAGGATCCCGCCGCCCAGGTAGCCGAAGGCGAACCCTCGAGCGGAGACCCGGTCGACATCTTGCGGCAGCGCGACGTGGGGCAGTAACGAGTCATAGAAGACATTCGCCCCCGAAAAGCCGATCCGGCCGAACATGAACAACACCGACGCAAGCAACCAATCGCCGGTGTTCACCGCGAACAGTCCAGCCGTGGTGACGATCCCGACGGCGGCAAAGGCAGCCAGGAAGCGTTTGCGCGTACCGGTGGCGTCAGCCACCGCCCCCAGCAACGGGGACAGGACCGCAACGACCAGTACCGATGCGGACAGCGTCAGGGAGTAGTACTGGGTGGCGGTGGCGGCAGACGGCAGGGTCGCCCCCGCCACCGATGAGTAGTACACCGGCAGGACAGCCGCCAAAACGGTGGTTGTGAACGCCGAGTTCGCCCAGTCATAGGAAATCCATCCCGTGACCTGCCGTTCGTAATCCCCACGCTGTTTTCTCACAAGTTGTGAAGCGTAATGGCTTGCATGGGGTCAGCAGGCTTGACCCGAACGTTTCGGTGGCGTTCACTGCACGGGCAGACGCCGACACGTTCCGTTTGAGATCACCGAGATACCGTTGCAGCCGATGGACTACAGACGTTTCGTCGCAGTGGGGGACTCCTTGACACAGGGCAAGGGGGATGTCTACCCCGATGGTCGGCTGCGTGGCTTTGCTGATCTACTTGCCCACGGTCTGCGCGCGGTGACCACCGAACCGGTCTATGCCAACCTGGCCCGGCCCAGCGTCCGTGTTCACGAGGTACTGACCCATCAGGTTCCCCACGCGGTGGCGTTTCGCCCCGATCTGATCACGGCCCTGGCAGGCGTCAACGACATCATCGCTGTGCAGTACCCGCGGAAGAGAGTGGCTCGTCAGATCGATCGGGTATTTTCGCGGCTCCGCGCCGGAGCGCCGCGCGCCATGATCGTCACCGCCACCATGCCTGACCTTGGCCACCTCAGCATCGTGGCCCGAATGGCGCGCAGCCGCGTGCAGGCCCTGAACGACGCGACCCGGTCGGCGGCACAACGTCACGGCGTCCTGCTGGTTGACCTCGAAGCTCAGGCACCCATGACCAAATGGGAGTTGTCGGTGGACCGAGTGCACCCCTCCCCCTTTGGTCATGTGCGCTTTGCGAATGCGTTCGCCACTGCTCTGGGAATCCCCTGTCCTGCTCCCGAGTACCTCAGTGCCCAACCCCGGGCAGAACATCTGCTCCGGGTCTACCGAACCGCAGCCGTTGCGCCCATGTTCGTGACGAAGCGGATGGCTCGTCGGACGTTGATCGCGCGACAGCCGGCCAAGCGGCCGGAATTGTTGCCGGTGTGAAGCGTGTCTACAGCCAGTCGTTGCGGCGCAGCCGCCAATACAGGTAGCCGGATGCGCCCAGCATCAGCAGCATCAGCACTGGGAATCCCAAGGGCGAGTCAGAGAACGGCAACCGCTCGACGTTCATGCCCCACAGCCCACCGATGATGGTCGGCACCAGAGCAATCGCCGCCCAGGCCGAAATCTTGCGTTGGTCGCGGTTTTCCTGCAGCCCGATGAAGGCCACGTTTGCCTGTAGGGCCCCGTCCAGCAGATCACGGAAATTTTCTGACCGTTCGTGCGCCAGGCGGGCATGGTCGGCGACGTCGCGAAAGTAGGCGCTGAGTCCTTCGTCGACCCCGCGCACCCGGCCCTTTGCAAGGTCCTCCATGGGCAACAACAGGCTGGCGGTGGCTCGTTGAAAGTCCAACACCTCTCGCATCAGGGCATAGATCCGTTCGGTCGGCGGCTGGACCTCAGGTTCAAAGACCGCCCGCTCGATCTCGGTGATGTCGTACTCCAACCCGGCGATCACGGGGGTGTAGGCATCCACGATCTGATCGGCGACGGCGTACAACACCGCTGCAGCCCCCAGCGCGGTCAGTTCGGGGCTGTCGTCAAGGCGGCGGCAGACATCGTCCAAGGTCCCGACCACTCCATGGCGCACGGTAATGCAGTAGTCGGGGCCACTGAACACATGCACTTCGCCCAGGGTGATGGATTCAGAATCGTCGTCGTAGATGGCCGGCTTCAACACGGCGAAAAGGGTGTCGTCGTAGCGCTCGAGCTTGGGGCGTTGATGGGCCTGGACCGCGTCCTCGACGGCCAGTTCCGGTAGGCCGAACTCCTCCGCGAGTTGCTGGATCTCACCGGCGTGGGGCTCGGTGACGCGGATCCACACGAAATCACCTGTGTGGCGGGCGGCCAGGGCATCATCCAGCACATCCCCGCTGCCGATCTGCCTGCCGTCTTTGTACCTCTGCCAGCCCAGCAGCACCGTTCGTCCTGTCGCCGTCCAATCCCTTGTGAGGGATGAAACGCTAGCCGATCCCGGGTGGTCGGTTGCGACGGTTAGCCTGTCGTCCCATGCCCACGGTCTTGACTGACGATGTCCCCTGTACCGCCGCCACCGACCGGGTGATCCGTACCATCACACTGTCGCGGCCAACGGTGCGAAACGCGATGAACATCCCGTTGCTTGGTGAACTGCTGGACGTGCTGGCCGACGCAGTCAACGACGCCGCCGTGGCCGCTGTGGTGCTGACAGGGGATGCGGGACACTTCTCGGGCGGTGCGGACCTCAAAGAGGTGCTTGACCATGCCGGTCAGGTCAGGCGAATGGAATTGTTCGGGCAAGTCTATGAGGCGGTGGCCACCTGTCCCAAGGCCACCGTGGCCGCAGTGGGCGGTGCGTGTGTCGGGGGCGGGGCAGAGGTAGCGGTCGCAGCCGACATACGGGTCGCTGGCACTGACGCCGTCTTCCGCTTTCCCGGGGCGGCCATGGGTTATCCCGTGGGCCCGGCGAAGTTGATCGGCTTGGTGGGGCTGGGACAGGCAAAGGATCTGGTCTTGACGGGCAAGACAATCGATGTCGTCGAGGCGCATCGGATCGGCATCGTGCAGCGGTTGACGTCTGGTGACCCGTTTGCCGCAGCCCTTGAGGTCACCCAGCAGATCACCGGCAACAACCTGCATGCCCTGACCTACATGAAGGCGCAGTTCGACCGCTTCGGTGGCCTGGGGGACCGGGTGCAGGCGGAGAACGACGCCCTGCACGCCCTTGCGGAGGCAGGCGGGGACTACACCGCCCTGTCCGCGCCGAACCCCAAGACAACCTCGGGATGGTCGGCCACGGCCTGGAAGCATCGGTAGTCAGCCACGGTGCGGACGGGCCGACTTCCGGCAGGCGGGACGGGATTGGTAGGGTCAGGCAATGTCCAAGCCTGACAGAAACCTTGCACTCGAACTGGTCCGGGCCACCGAGGCAGCCGCCATTGCCGCCGGTCGCTGGATGGGCCGCAACAACAAAGAGGCGGGTGACCAGGCAGCGGTCGACGCAATGCGAAAAATGCTGACCACGGTCGACATGGCTGGTGTTGTGGTGATCGGAGAGGGTGAGAAGGATGAGGCGCCGATGCTGTTCAACGGCGAACGGGTCGGGTCCGGATCTGGCCCCGAAACCGACATCGCGGTGGACCCGATCGACGGGACCAGGCTGCTGGCCCAAGGGCGACCCGGTTCGCTTGCCGTTCTGGCCATGGCCCCCCGGGGCACCATGTTCAATCCCGGTCCCATGGTCTACATGAACAAATGGGTCATGGGCGCCGACGCCCGTGGGGTGATCGACATCGATGCCCCGATTCCGGACAACCTGGCCAAGATCGCGAAGGCCAAGGGCAAGAGCGTCAGCGATCTGACGGTGATCATGCTGGACCGTCCGCGGCATGAGGAGATCGCCCAGGGCGTACGCGACGCGGGGGCCAGGCTGCGGTTGATCATGGACGGCGACGTCGCCGGAGGGCTTCTCGCGGCCTTGCCAGACCGTAACGTCGACGTGTCGATCGGGATCGGCGGCACACCTGAGGGGGTCATCACCGCCTGCGCCATCCGCGCCTTGGGCGGGGAGATGTTGGGGCGATTGTGGTCCCGCAACGACGAGGAGGCGGCGGCAGCAGACGAGCAGGGGTACGACCTGGACGAGGTATTGACAACCGAACGGCTGGTCTCAAGCCCCGACACCTTCTTCGTCTGCACCGGGGTCACCCCCGGAGATCTTGTCGACGGGGTCAACTACACCGGCCGAGGGGTGAGGACCGACAGCCTGGTCATGCGTGGCAAGTCAGGGACGGTGCGCTACATCAAGGCCAGCCACACCACGACCAAACTGCGTGAGCTGGGTGCCACGGGCGCCTAGCGGGAGTTTCCGGGCTAGCTGATCTCGTGGTCTGATCGGCCGCGATGGGAATCGTCGCGAAGGGGCTCACGACCAGCACGTTTGGCGGTATCAGGTGCTGGTGTTCGGCGGGTC